>CALZLD010000018.1 GCA_945788225.1 uncultured Clostridia bacterium | reverse complement strand
AAATCAATCCTTTTAAAAATAAGGCTGACAAAAACAGCCAGCCTTATTCTGTGTTATTTTCTTTATTCTTCCATTGATGATGGGCACATTACAAAGAATACCTTTGTCCCCACATTTCCGACAACAGTTTCCTCCGCTTCAACGCATACATTCCACGCCATATCGGATTTTTCACTGAGCGTTTTCATAAACGCTTCGGCGTCGCTCTCGTTTTCAAGTTCGAAAATATATCCGACAAAGGGGATAGAGCCAATCATCGGAGCAAATGTAGCTCCGCTTTTAAAACCGCCGATTTCCTCGGTAAAGCCTGCAAGATACCCCGTCTCAATTTCCATAGTTACGGGAGCAAACTTTATCGCAGGATTTGCGACAATTTCTTCCGCAAGCGTGAGAACATCAATAGAGGGATTTTCCTCGACTTTTCTCATAAAATCGCTGTAAAGGACTTGTCCTAAGGTGTCATCGGTGTTGTTTAATGTCGTTTCTTCCGTTAAAACGGTCGTTTCTGCCGTTGTCGTCTCGGCTGTCGTGTTTTCAGGCTCGTTTGCATTATTGTTCCGCGAACAAGCCGTAAGGCTTAACGATAAAGCCAAAGCAAGAATAAATGCCGATATTTTTTTCATTACAATCTCCTTTAAAATCTTAATGGAGCTTTCTCTTGTCGATTACTCTGACTGCCTTTCCTTCGCTTCTTGCAATGCTCTTGGGAGCTACAAGGTGAACCTTGGGGCCTATTCCGAGCATAGCTCTCATCGCAGTTTCAAGAGCTTTTTCTCTCTGTGCGACAGTCTTTGTGGTATCCTTTTCCTGTTCGGGTGAAAGCTCAACATTTATGTCAAGTGTATCTGTATTGTTTGCTCTGTCAACAAGAATCTGATAGTTGGGAGCATATCCGCCGTTGATAAGAACAGTTTCAATCTGTGAGGGGAATACATTTACTCCTCTGATTATCATCATATCGTCGCTTCTGCCCATAGGCTTGCACATTTTTACATGTGTTCTTCCGCAAGGACAAGCTTCTCTTGTGAGTTTGCATATATCTCTTGTTCTGTATCTGAGGAGAGGGAATGCTTCCTTGTCAATGCTTGTGAATACAAGCTCGCCAACGCTTCCGAGAGGAAGAACTTCTTCTGTATCGGGGTCGATGATTTCAGCGATGAAGTGGTCCTCGTTGATGTGCATACCCGTCTGAGCCTCACACTCGAATGCAACGCCCGGGCCCGATGTTTCTGTAAGACCATAGATGTCATAAGCCTTTATGCCGAGAGTTTTTTCAATATCTCTTCTCATTTCCTCTGTCCAGGGTTCAGCGCCGAAGATACCAGCTTTAAGTGAGTTTTCTTCGGGCTTGATACCTTGCTCTTTCATAACCTCTCCTATGTAAGCGGCATAAGAGGGGGTACAGCAAAGTATTGTAGCTTTAAGGTCCGTGATGAACTGTATCTGTCTTTCTGTATTTCCCGACGACATCGGAAGAGTAAGACAACCAACCTTGTGAGAACCGCCGTTAAGTCCGGGGCCACCCGTGAAAAGACCGTATCCGTACGCTACCTGACAAACATCCTTCTTTGTTCCGCCGACAGCAACGATAGCTCTTGCGCAACATTCTTCCCAGAGCTCAACATCGTTCTGAGTGTAGTATGCAATAACTCTCTTTCCCGTTGTGCCGGATGTTGACTGAATTCTTACGCAGTCTTCAAGTGGAACGGCGAGCATACCATAGGGGTATGTTTCACGAAGGTCTGTCTTTGAGATAAGGGGGAGCTTGTGCAAGTCCTCAATACCGTGAATATCTTCGGGCTTAACGCCTTTTTTGTCCATCATATCGCGGTAATAGGGGACATTCTCATAAACATGCTTTACCTGCTTTACAAGCTTTTCGGACTGTAAAGCCTGCAACTTTGAAAGCTCCATAGTCTCAATTTCGGGTTGATAGTAGTTCTTCTGCATTGTCTTTATATGCTCCTTTTGAGTGAATTTTTAAGCAAATTGCACCCAAAAATGAACATTATTCATATAATCTCACATCAGGGCACAAATATACATTATACATATATTACTATAATTATGTAAATTTGTCAAGAAAAAAACAAGCTTTTACATTTTAAAGCATAAATTTAATTTTTTATAAAAAACTATTGACAAATAAATTCTTCAGTGATATAATGTGGTAAACCGTTGATGCGGAGATAAAGATAATTATGCTTTCACAGAGAGTTCGGATTAGCTGAGAGCCGGGCAAAAAACAGATTATCAAATGGACCGCGGAGGGCGCAGTCAAATGTGTTTTATAAAGCACAGAGTATTCTGCGACGAGTCAGATAAGCGTTCGTCTTATCGGTTGCGAGGCGGCAGGCAGGGGAATAGACACCTTTGAAACCGCCGCAACGGTAAATACGGGCAGAGTGGGTATTTTCCACGGTATGAAATCATATTTCTGTCAGGACGAATACGGTCAGATAGCCCCCGTTTATTCCATTTCGGCAGGACTGGATTACCACGGAGTCGGTCCCGAACAGGCAAAGAAAATGGCGTCAATGTCCGACGGCGCAATAGTCGGCTCCGCAATAATTAAGATTATCGAAGAACACGGCAAAGACTCCGCTGAATTTGTCGCCGATTATGTTAAGAAGATGAAATCAGCGGCAAATTCCGCAAACTGAAAAAATCCTGTCACATTTTTGTGTGACAGGATTTTTGTATTTAATCAGAGAATAACTGCACCCAACATATCCAGCCGTCTCCCTTATATACACCCACTCCGATATTTCCGAAATCCGAATTGAGTATATTTGCTCTGTGACCCGGAGAGTTCATCCAGCCGTCCATAACATGTTCGGGATTACTGTATCCTGCAGCAATGTTTTCGCCTACACAGTAGTATCTGTATCCATATTCGTCAAATATACTGAAGCAAGAGCTTCCGTCAGGACGGTCATGTGAGAATGAACGCGATATTTCTTCTGCGCGGATACTTGCCATTTTGCAAAGCTCCGAGTTGTATCCAAGAGGACTAAGTCCTGCGGCTTTGCGCTCTTCGTTTACAATCTCATAAACTCTGTAAGCATAGTCGTCAAAAGAAATCGGTGCAGGAGTGGTTGTGGTAATCGTTGTTGTAGTAACGGGAGTAGTTGTGGTAACCGTTGTTGTAGTAACAGGCGCAGTTGTTGTTTCTGCAACTGTTGTTTGTTCTGTTTCTTCTGTTGTTTCCGATGTGGCTTCTGTTGTCGTTTCAATTGTTGAAGTCTCGGCAACTGTGGTGGTTTCTGCGGTGGTAGTTTCGACTGTAAAGGTTTCTTCTGAAATTACGCTTTCCGTTGTTTCAGCAGCTGTTGTTTCCTTGACAGAATTGCTACCAGTTGCAATGGAACATCCCGTCATTATCATAATAACAGCAATCAAAATTGGGATTTTTTTCATACTGAATTCCTCCGTGAAAAATACTTTTTCTATTATATAGCAAATTTTGCTGTTTTGCAATATATTTGAATATGTTTCTTTATTTCAATAACCCGTATTTTTCATAGAGCGAAATAATGTTTTTATACATCAGTCTGTTGCCCATAAATTGCTTGTATGTCGCGGATTTTTCTTTACCCTCGGCTTTTAACTTATCCATTATTTCTTTTTCGCGTTCCGATTGTTCTGTCACATCTTTGAGCATTCTCTCAAAAGCTTCAAGTCTGTCCATATTTTACCTCCGAAGTTTTTTCAGAATAATTTTATCACCAACAAACTTCAAAGTCAAATCCAAAGCCTTTTGTATATTTCACCTCTTTTTTCATACCCTATTCAAAAAGAGGTGAAATAATTTGGACATAATAAAGGTTATTCTCACATCAGTAGCAAGCGTGGTGACCTTGTTTCTTCTTTCAAAGCTTATGGGAAACAAGCAGATTTCACAGCTGAGTATGTTTGACTACATCATAGGTATCTCAATAGGTTCTATCGCCGCCGAATTTGCAACAGAGCTTGAAAATCCCGAACGAACTCTCATTGCACTTATAATTTACGCTTTAAGCGCATATCTGGTATCGGTAATTACGGCAAAGTCAGTAAAGTTAAGAAAAATAATAATCGGCAGACCTCTTATCCTGTTTGATAACGGAAAGTTCTGCCGAAAGAATTTTAAAAAAGCAAGGCTTGACCTCAGCGATTTTCTCACTCATTGCCGAAACCAAGGGTATTTTGACCTGTCGCAGATGCAGACGGCGGTCTTTGAATATAACGGCTCCGTGAGCATTCTTCCTGCCGAACAATACAGACCTTTGGAACCGTCCGATATGAATATGAACCCTATTCAGCAAAAAATACTTGTCAATGTTATCCTTGACGGAAACATAAACGAAGAAAACCTTAAAATGACGGGCAACAATAAAGTCTGGCTTGAAAGAGAGCTTCACAATCAGGGCTTTCATAATGAAAAGGAAATTTTCTTAGGCTCTGTAAACACGGTCGATAACACCCTTATGCTGTATGTTTCCGATACGAAAAATAAAACCTGCGACCCGTTTGAATAGTATAAAAATGCGACAGAAGGAGCGTTCCTTCTGCCGTTTTTTATTTCCCCGAAAGATATTTTTCCGCCTCGTCCGCGGCAATAGCTCCGTCCGAAACGGCAGTAACAATCTGCCGCAGATTTTTTGTTCTCACATCTCCTGCCGCAAAAACTCCCGATACATTCGTTTTTGTGCTCTCATCTGTAACAATATACCCGTTTTCATCAGTCATAACGGAATTTCCAAGGAATTCCGAGGCAGGCCTTCTGCCTATGCTCACAAATACTCCGTCGCACTTTTTCTCCGTTATTTCACCCGAACTTGTATTTTTTATTTTCGCTCCCGAAAGCTTTTCGTCAACGATAAAACTATCTATCACGGAGCTTTTTAAGAACTCAATATTTTCCTTTTCAAAAACAGCGTCTGCATATATTTTCGACGCTCTAAGCGTATCCCGTCTGTGAACAAGATACACCTTTTTTGCAATGTTTGAAAGATATAAAGCGTCCGATACCGCCGAGTTCCCTCCTCCGACAACGATAACCGTCTTTCCTTTATAAAACCTTCCGTCACAGTGCGCACAGTAATGAACGCCCCTACCAACAAGCTCTCTTTCTCCGTCTATTCCAAGCTCACGCGGACTTGCTCCCGTCGCGATTATCACTGCCTTTCCAAGCAAGGTGCTTTTAGCCGTATTGACCTTTTTAACTTTGCCGTAAAAATCAACCGATATTACCTCGGCATTTTCGGTTTTTGCGCCAAAACGCTCAGCGCATTTCTGCATTTTCATTCCAAGAGTAAAGCCGTCTATCCCGTCCTCAAAGCCTGGGTAGTTGTCTATTGTTCCCGTAAGAGCCATCTGTCCTCCTGCCGCCGCTTTCTCCGTTAAAACAACATCAAGACCTGCCCTCGCGGAATATAGTGCGGCGGTATACCCTGCAGGACCTCCTCCGATGATAATTATATCGTGAACCGAATTCATTTTAACCTCCCGATTTTTCTTTGCAATTATTCTTTCCAAAAAAGGAGATATTATTAAATCCCGTTTTTACCCCATAATTCGACAAAATATGTTATGCGAAATTGTTAACATTTTGGAAAATTTTTGAAACGCACATTGCATTGAGAAATATTTTGTGATAAAATGTGAAAAACAAGATAATTCACATATATTTTATCGGAATTTGAATAATAAAAAAGGAAGGTGCATATTATATGAAAAAAATTGCTATTATTATTTCAAATGTAGTGATGGCTCTTGTTGTGGCGCTTTCCATAATTATCTATGTTCAGCAGACAAAGTTTAACGCAGAGCAAAAGAATACCGAAAACTTTGCCGATACCGTATCTGTAATGAACGGAATAACGGGCAGTTATCTCAGCGACTCACGACAGATATGCGACGGTTGGGCGAACTATATCAATCATAACAGATTTACTATGGAGGAAGCAATAATCCAGCTTGAATGTATGACCGCCGAGGAAGAAATATCGGTGCATATTCTCTGGGTGGACAGCTTAAAGGGTATGTCTGCATTCTGCAATGGTGAAATAGGGGACCATTCTGTAATCGATTATTCAACCGATGACTGCAAATCAATTTTTGATAATATGCATAAGCATAGAAACCTGAACATCACCGATAAATACGCCGACCCCGTAACAGGGAACAGCGTTGTTGCGTTTTGTGAGAAGATAAAACTTCTTGATGAAAACGATATCATGAAGGACGCTCTGCTTATGCGTGTTGTTCCCCTTGAAAATCTTCGCCGCAGATGGATATTCCCCGAGGGCTACGGCGAAAATGTCATGGTCGCTTTGTCGGACGGTCAGGGCGGATACATAATAAGCTCCGATGATAATTACGAAATCCGAGAGCCGTCCTTTGTATATTCTGATGTAAAAAGCGGTGAACCTATCGTTGACGCCGGACAATATGTCAAGACGCACCCCATAGGCTCGTTCTACGCAGAAAATACAGAAGCCGAGCGCTTTTTCTGCTCGTTTGAACATCTTTCCGACAACTCCGACTGGATTTTGTTCGCAACAGTCCCTGCCGATAATCTGCGCGTTAAAGACACCGATTGGACAATACCGTTTATTATCCTGCTTTCGCTTCTTTCCATCGTTGTTATGGATATTATCTTTTTCAGAGCATTCAGAAGAACAGAAATAGAAGACGCCGACAGGATAAGCGAACAGAACTCCATTATTGCGGCAATTTCTTACGATTACAGCACACTTTATCTTATCGACCCCGAGGATAAAAGATGTACTCTCTTCCGCTCCGATGATGAATTTACCCAGCTTACCGATATGAAAATCGATAATATCGATTACTCGGCTTCGATAAAATATTATATCAATAATTTTGTCGCAAAGGACGACAGGGAGGATATGATAAAAAATCTTTCCTTTGATGTCATAATGGAAAAAATCCCACCAAAGGGACTGTATTCCTATAACTACCGCAGAGTAATAAACGGAAAGACCGACTATTACCAGATGAGCTTCGGCAGAGTTTCCGAGGGAAATCATAAAGAAAAGATAGTATTCGGTCTCAGAAATATCAATAAAATTATCGAAAAGGATAAGGAACAGCAAGGTGTACTTAAAGAGGCTCTTCTTGCGGCGCAGTATGCAAATACCGCAAAAACAGTGTTCCTCAATAATATGTCACATGACATCAGAACACCTATGAATGCGATAATAGGGTTCACAACTCTTGCCGCAACCCATATCGACAACAAAGAGCAGGTTCTCGATTACCTTTCAAAAATATCTATTTCAAGCGACCATCTTCTTTCGCTGATAAACGATATTCTCGATATGAGCCGTATTGAAAGCGGTAAGGTGAAGATAGAGGAAACGGAAGTTCATCTCCCCGATGTTCTTCACGAATTAAGAACAATGATACAACCCAGCGTTGCCTCAAAACAGCTTGATTTTTACATTGATACCGTCGATGTCGTCAACGAAGATGTCATCACTGATAAGCTCCGCCTTAACCAGATTCTCATAAATCTTCTCAGCAACGCAGTGAAGTTTACAAGAGCGGGCGGAACTGTAAGCGTAAGAGTGATTGAAAGACCTGTTGCTCCAAGCGGATACGCAAGCTTTGAGTTCCGCGTAAGAGATAACGGCATAGGTATGAGCAAAGAGTTTATGGAGCATATCTTTGAAGCTTTCACAAGAGAAAAGACCTCTACCGTCAGCGGTATTCAGGGAACAGGTCTCGGAATGGCAATAACAAAGAATATTGTCGATATGATGGGCGGAACTATTACCGTCAACAGCGAAATCGACAGAGGCACCGAGTTTGTTGTTTCGCTTCAATTCAGAATATGCAATCTTCCTATGAAGTACGAAGAAATACCCGAGCTTGACGGATTGAGAGCTCTTGTTGCCGATGATGACTCCAATACCGCAATAAGCGTCAGCAAGATGCTGACAAGCCTCGGAATGCGCCCCGACTGGACTCTCAGCGCAAAAGAAGCTGTTCTCAGAACACAGGTCGCTTTTGATGAGAACGATGAATACTCCGCATATATCATTGACTGGCTTATGCCCGATATGAACGGAATTGAAGCCGTCCGCAGAATAAGAAGAATAGCAGGCGACGATAAACCCGTTATTATGATAACAGCTTATGACTGGGCGGATATTGAAGCCGAGGCGAGAGAGGCAGGAGTTACCGCATTCTGCTCAAAGCCGTTGTTTATGTCCGAGCTTCGCGAAGCTCTCACAAGACCGCACTTCCCGTGTGAAGATAATCTTTCTCACGAAGAATATAATTTTGAGGGCAAGAAAATTCTGCTTGTTGAGGATAATAAGCTTAATCAGGAAATTGCCGAGGGCATTCTCAAAGAAAAAGGTTTTATTGTTGAGGTTGCCGATGACGGATATGTTGCTGTCGAAAAGATGAAAAATGCGTCATTCGGAGAATATGACCTTATCCTTATGGATATTCAGATGCCTGTTATGGATGGTTACGAGGCAACCCGTGAGATAAGAAAGCTTGAAAGCGTAAATGCAGGTATACCGATTATCGCTATGACAGCCAACGCCTTTGAGGAAGACCGTAAGGCAGCTTTCGAGGCGGGAATGAACGGTCATATACCTAAGCCGATTGAAATTTCTTCCCTTATGGAGCTTCTTTCGCAGACAATAAAATAGCCCGATAAAAGTCCGATACTTTTTTGTTAAGCGTCGGACTTTTAATTTAAAAGTCAATTTTTTTCTTTCCGATTTTACGCTATTTTTATAATATTTTGTCGAATTTTAACGAAAATCAATATTGTAATTTTTGCATTTCTATGTTAAAATCAGTATTATTTTTACGAAAGAATAATGATATGGAAATAGTAATTTATAAGAAACAAAAAGGTCCGGCCAATGAGCTGGAATATATCCTGAAAAACGAGGGTTGTTCGGTTACTACAAAGCTTTTTGATGAAACCGCGGAGCTTGACAGTATAAAAGAAATTCGTCCCGATGTTGTCATCTTTGATGAAGTGTCGCCCGATTTTCATTTTTTGTCGTTTATTCGGATGCTTCGCAGCGAATCATCTCTCTGCCCGAAGATTATCGCTGTCAGCAGTTCGTTCCTGCCCGATGACGCAGTTGACTGCTTTATCGAAAAGCCTTTCAGCCGTGCCGATATAATCAGAGAGGTCTTTGGGGCGCCTGAAATTACCGAAGATGAAAACACACTCGATATGGAGATTATAGTAACCGATATGTTGCATAAGTTGGGGATTCCTGCGCATATAAGCGGTTATCGTTATCTCAGAGAGGCCATTATTCTGGCAGTATATAATCCCGAAATTCTCGACAGCGTAACAAAAGTGCTGTATCCGTCCGTTGCAAAGCGTTTCGGTATAACTCCTCCGAGAGTTGAACGCGCAATTCGCCACGCGGTTGAGATTTCCTGGGACAGGGGACTTTCTCCTTATCTGTTTGCGCTTTTCGGCGGAGCGGTAAGAAAGAAAAAACCGTCAAACAGCGAATTTATCGCAAGAGTTTCCGACGACCTAAGACTTTGCTATAAAAACGAGATAAAAAGAGAACTGGACATACGCGAAAGCTGTCGTCTTCACGCTCAGAAAAAGAGAAAAGAACGGCAGAAGAAAAAACAGTAATACTTTTAAAAATTGCTCGCCTATTGTGAAAATGCACAAAAGGCGAGCTGATTTTTTTCTTTACTTTTTCGCATAAAAGCTTGAAATCGCTAAAAATGTATGCTATAATATGATTGTTTTCTCGGAAATATGTTTTTTGAGGACATTTTTTGCATACAGAGAGGTAATAGAAATGAAAATTTTATCCGAATTGATGGGATACCGTGAGAGTATCAAGGTGCTTGACGCTACAATGAGAGACGGAGGACTTGTAAACGACTTTTACTTTTCCGACGATTTTGTAAAGGCTCTTTACCGCACAAATGTCGAAGCAGGCGTTGACTATATGGAAATGGGCTATCGTGCTTCAAAAAAGGTTTTTGACGAATCAAAGTTCGGCAAGTGGAAGTTCTGTAGCGACGACCACATCAGAGAAATAGTCGGCGAGAACAATACCGACCTTAAAATCGCAATTATGGCGGATATAGGCAGACACGAGCTTGACGACTTTGACCAGAAGGTAAATTCACCCGTTGATGTTGTCAGAGTAGCGACATATATCCATCAGATGCCCGAGGCTATCCAGATGATTGAGGACGCCGCAAAGAAGGGCTATGAAACAACCTGCAACATTATGGCTATCTCAACTTCACAGAAAGAAAATATCGAAGTAGCACTCGATATGGTTTGTCAGACTCCCGTTGATTGTATCTATATCGTTGACAGCTTCGGCGCATTCTATCCCGAGCAGATGGCAAGAGTTGCCGAGCTTTATATGGAATACGGCGATAAGTACAAGAAAAAAATCGGTATTCACGCTCATAATAATCAACAGCTTGCCTTTGCAAACACAATTGAAGCCTGCGGCGACGGCGTAGACCTTCTCGACGCAACATATCTCGGAATGGGCAGAGGAGCAGGCAACTGCGCTATGGAGCTTCTTCTCGGCTTCCTCAAAAATCCTAAATACGATATTTACCCCGTTTATAAATTCGTTGAGAATTATATGGTCAAACTCAAAGACGAGGGTAATGTCTGGGGTTATGATTTGCAGTACCTTATGACAGGTCAGCTCAATCAGCATCCGAGAATGGCGATTAAGTTCACGGGCGATAAGAGAAGAGATTATTCCGAATTTTATAAAGAAATCACAGAATAAAAAAGAACAGCCTTTGCGTTATTGCAAGGGCTGTTTTCAATTTAACGGCATATTTTTTCCTTTTCTTTTTTTACATTTCCTATATCGGTGACAATTCTGTATCCTGCCGACTTAACACGGTTTTCAAGACAGCCTTTGCACTGCGCCGCCTCTTCTCCCGTACAGATTTTGTTATCATAAAGCGTATAAAGCTTCCTGACATTTACAGGTGAAAGATTTGGCATAACAACATTTGCACCTGCTTTAAGTCCAAGCTCTCTGCCTTGCGGATTAATCGTTCCGAGGGCGGTTGTCGATGGAATAAGCGCATAAGGGAAGATAAGCCTTAAAATCGATATAAGCCTTAATGTAAGTTCCATACCGCCGTTTTCAAAAGAAGAGAACGGCGTTTCTTCGTGGGATATAAAAGGACCAATGCCTATCATATCAGGTTGTAATTTTTGCAAAAAACGGATATCCTCGATTATATTTTCCGTTGTCTGATAAGGCGAACCCACCATAAATCCCGAGCCTACCTGAAACCCTATTTCTTTAAGGTCAAAAAGACATTTCTTTCTTGTTTCAAGGCTCATACTGTCGGGGTGGAGCTTTTTGTAATGTGCTTCACTTGCCGTTTCGTGCCTTAAAAGATATCGGTTTGCGCCTGCGTCAAAAAATGCCTTGTAGCTTTCCTTCGTCTTTTCTCCCACAGACAGCGTTATTGCGCAATCTTCAAAGCGACTGCGTATCTCCGATATAATATCGCACAGCATTTTATCGGTATAAAACGGGTCTTCTCCGCCCTGAAGTACAAATGTGCGAAAACCGAGCCGATGCCCTTCTTCACAGCAAGCAAGTATATCCTCCTCGCCAAGACGGTATCTTTCCGCATTCTTGTTATCCCTGCGTATTCCGCAGTAATAGCAGTTGTTCTTGCAGTAATTCGTAAATTCAATAAGTCCTCGGATATAAACCTCGTCGCCGTATATTTCTCTGCGCTTTTTATCGGCGGCGGCAAAAAGACCTTCGTCATATTTGCTGCTTTCAATAAGTTCTTTAAGTTCACAATCTGAAAGATTTCTTTCTTCCGATAGTTTTTTTACAAAATCCATATGAGCTTACTCAACCTTGCCGCCCTCGACAACAAGGTTGTCAGGGTTAGCCGCGTCGCCGTAAACTTCCGCAAGAGTAGCCTCATAGTCAGCGTGGAAGAAGTTTTCTTTGCCAAGGTTTTCAATTTCTTCGTTGAGCCAGTTGAGAAGAGTTGTGTTGCCCTTCTGAACAGCAGGAGCAATTGTGTCTGCATTTCCGAGAGCGTCGATACCAACAGTAAATCCTGGGTTTTTGATAGCCCACGCAAGAACTTCCGTGTTGTCAGTTGAGAATGCGTCGCCGCGTCCGTCAAGAAGCGCATTGTAAGCGTCTGCGTACTCGTCGTATTTCTGTAATGTTATTTCAGGGTAATTCTTTTCAAAATATGTTTCTGCCGTTGTGCCCTTAACAACGATAAGCTGTTTGCCCTTGAGCTGTTCAACATCGGTTATAAGAGCACTGTCGGGGGAAACGATACCGAGCTTGACCTTCATATAGGGGAGCGCAAAGTCAACCTGCTGAGCGCGTTCTTCCGTTACTGTGAAGTTTGCAAGAATAATGTCAACCTTTCCCGTTGCGGCATATTCAACACGGCTTGCGGGGTCTGTCGAAACATACTCAACATCTACGCCAAGGTCTTTTGCAATTCTTTCTGCAAAATAAACATCGTATCCCTGATATTTTCCGTTTTCGTCAACATATCCGAAAGGAGCCTTGTCGCTGAATACGCCTATGATGATTTTTCCGCTTTCCTTGATTTCGTCAACAGTTCTGAACGACTGAGCGACACCGTTCTGATTTCCGTTAGTTGATGCGCAACCTGTAAGACCTGCCGCGATGAGCGTAGCAACAGCGGTTGCCGCAACGAGCTTTGTGAAAAGATTTCTGAGTTTCATAAATAATTCCTTCTTTCAAAATTTAACCGTATTTATACAGCATTATTGTTTTCTGATCTGCGTTTTTCATAAGCAAAGGTGTGCAGGAAATCCTTTGCCCTCTGTGTTTTTGGGTTTGTAAAGAATTCATCTGGAGTAGTTTCCTCGACTATCTTTCCGTTGTCAAGAAATACAATTCGGTCCGCTATTGCTCTTGCAAACTGCATTTCGTGCGTTACAATAACCATCGTCATACCCTGTTCGGCAAGTTCAAGCATAACATCAAGAACTTCTCTTACCATCTCAGGGTCCAGAGCCGCCGTAACCTCGTCAAAGAGCATTACTTCGGGTTTCATACAAAGCGCGCGGACAATCGCAACACGCTGTTTCTGTCCGCCCGAAAGCTCTCTCGGGAACGCTTTTTTCTTTTCAGAAAGACCTACTCTTGCAAGAAGCTTTTCAGCCTGCTCCTCAGCGTCCTTTTTGGTACGCTTCTGAACCTTGACGGGAGCTAATGTGATATTGTCGATTATATTCTTGTGGGGAAATAAATCATAGCTTTGAAAGACCATTCCGATTTTCTGTCTTAACTGAGTTATCTTCTTTCCGTCCGAGCTTATCTCTTCGCCGTCAAGAAGAATTGTTCCTTCATTTGCGGTCTCAAGACCGTTCATACATCGCAAAAGTGTACTTTTTCCGCAACCCGAAGGTCCGAGTACCACAACGACCTCTCCCTTGTGAACGCAAAGGTCTATTCCGTCTAAAATTGTATCGTCACCAAACTTTTTGACAAGTCCCGTGACCTCTAACTGAACCTTATCTTCCAAAACTTAATTCACCTCCATTGTTTTTCAAGCCTTTTGGCAAGCATAGAAATCGGCCAGCAGGCAAGAAAATATAAAAGAAATATCGCTCCGTATACCCATAGCGCCGCCGTCGGATAATCAAAGCGGTTTGCGTCTATTATCTGTTTTCCGACCTTTAAAACCTCGGTTATTCCGATAAGGACAACAAGGCTTGTGGTCTTTATCATTCGTGTTGTAAGATTTATTGTGAGGGGTATAAGCCTTCTCATCGTCTGCGGAACAACAACATATCCGAATGCTTGTATCTTGTTCATTCCAAGGGCATAAGCACTGTCATACTGGTGTTTCGGTATGCTTATAAGTGCGCCACGCACAAGGTCGCCCATCTCCGCCGTACCCCATAGGGTGAAGACTATAACCGCGCTTATGTCGGCAGAAAGGTTCCAGCCGAACGCTCTTGTCACACCGAAATATGCAATAAATAACAGCACAAGCTGCGGCATAATGCGTATACATTCAAGATATACACGGCTTATCGCTTTTGTTATCGGATTTTTTATCGTCATAAACATTCCAAACAGTATTCCGAGCGGAACGGATAAGAGAACCGCAATAAGACTTATGCGAAGAGTTACCCAAAGTCCTTCAAGCAAGCGAAGAAAATTTCTTCCTAAAAAAAGGACCTCAATTCCCGAACCCTGCATATCTCATCCTCCTCTCGATAATGCTTGCCACAATAGAAATCGGCAAAAGAATGATGAGATAGAATATAACAAGCATTATAAGCGACTCATCCGTTTCATAATAAAGACCGATAAGGTCCTTTGTGACATACATAAGGTCGGCAAGAGCAATTCCGCTCACTACCGATGTTTCCTTGATAAGAAAAATGACATTTGCGCACACTCCCGGGACAGATACCGCCAGAGCCTGCGGAAAAATTACTTCTCTCATAGTGAGCGACTTGCTCATTCCAAGGCTTGCGGCTGACTCTATCTGAGATTTTTCAACCGATTCAAGACCGCTTCTTATCGACTCTGACATATAACTTCCGCCAAGAAAGGCAAGACCTATTATCGCGCATACCTCCGCGCTCCAAACAACCCCGATTTTCGGCAACCCGAAGTAAAGAAAGAAAAGCTGAACAAGCAAAGGCGTATTTCTGCTTATTTCAATGTATACAGAAACAATCCTGCGCAAAACGGGAACCTTGTAATACTGTATAACAGAGCATATTGTTCCAACTATCAGTGAAAGCAGAATACCAAAAAAAGCAATTCTTACGGTGAGTATCGCCGCGTCAACATATAACGGCAGATATTTTTGCATAAATTCAAAGTTAAGATTTATCAAAGGCAGACTACTCTGCATTATATCAAAGCAAAACCCCATTCAGATGTCTCCGTTTCGGAAAAATTTTATGTAATATCTATACAATTATTCACCATTTGAGTATACTATTTATTGCCTACCTTGTCAATAGGCAAAAGGGTACTTTGTTCATATTTGAGTATAAAACTTATACAGTTCGATTTGAATACTTTTGTTATATATGCACAATGCCTTGACGAAACAGCGCAAAATCAAATAACGCTTCCGTTATACATTATATTTTGATAAGGCTGTTTTGTGTTTAAAAGGACATAACAAAAAGGTCCGAGCAAATCTGCTCAGACCTTTTTCAGTTTATATCATACTCATCAGCTTTGCAACAATAAGTCCGCCACCCGTGCCGATAACATACCCTAAAAGCGCCATAACTATTCCTACGGGGACAAGCGCACTGCTGTATGTTCCCGCCAAAACGGGTGCAGTTGCCGTTCCTCCGATATTTGCAAGAGAGGCGACGCAGCAGGTGAAAATGTCAAGCTTAAAAATCTTTGCAAGAATTATCATTACCGCTATGTGTATCAGAAGAATTGAAAATCCCGTCAAAAGCCACCAGTGAGCGTTCGCCATAGCTCCAAGGTCGGCTCTCGACGCTATCAGTGCAATGGTGATATAGAGCATAACATTTGAAAGCTCCTCGGTGCCCTTTATTTTTCCTATGGGAGTAATGGCAAGACCTACTCCGAGAGCGGTTACAACAAGAACAGTCCATGTTGATTTGTCAAAAAAGGAAATAATACCGTTTAAAAGTGTTCCAAGATATTGGCTCAGCGCCGAAACGACAAGTCCGAGCCCCAAAAGAAAAATAATGCTCTGAAAGGTTATTATCTGCGTATTTGCCCTCGTTTCCGCTTCAAGAGCTAAACCAACAGCGTCAATAGCTTTTGTATCGGCTTTTGTCCATCTGTTGAACACCTTTGAAAAGCCTATCGCCCAGAGCAGAAACATAACATAAACAGTCGCGCAGGCAGAATCCATTACAAGAGCATAACCCATATCCGCTTCGGAAACATCGAGCGCCGCCTGGATAGCGAGCATATTTCCTCCGCCGCCCATCCAGCTTCCGCAAAGAGCGCCCAAAGACTTCCACGCGTTTTCTCCAAGAAATCTGCCGAAAATTGCATACGAAACAACAAATCCAAGACCTATTGAGACCGTTGCCGAAAAAAATCCTATAAGCATTTTAGGTCCCAATTTAATGATTTTTCTTATATCGCACCGCAAGAGCATTAAAAATACCATAGCGTAAAGTACAGGATTTTTTATCGCCGAATACGCCGCCGCCGTAGCTTGCAAATCCCATATCTTTGCGGTGCAGAGTATCATCATAGTTAAATAGATAAGAACAACGGGTGGGGCAAAGCTGAAAAAGGTTTCAGCCGCCTTTCCTCTTATTATTTTCGGCAGATAAATCAGCAGAGCCGCTATTCCTATCAAAGCGGAAATATAGACGAAACCGTCCGTTATCATTCAAAACCTCCGTTTTTAAGCGCAAAGTTTCAGTATTTCAAGAAGAAATCTCCAGGTTCTCAAAACACTTGAAACATACATACACTCCTCGGGCGAGTGAACATTTATCAGGTCAGGTCCAAACGAAATACAGTCAAGTCCGGGATTTTTTCCTGCAAAAACACCACATTCAAGTCCCGCGTGAATAGTTATCACCTTTGGACTTTCTCTGTATATGTTTTTGTAAGCGGTTATTGCGGTATCCCTGAGAACAGATTTCTCTTTGTATTCCCAGGCAGGATATTCCGCCCCGAAATCAACTCTTCCGCCGATGTATTCAAAAAAGGATTTCAGCTTCGCTTTAAGTTCGTCTTTTTCGGATGAAACACTGCTTCTAAGTGAAAAATACATTTTAAGCTCGTTTTCTTCACGACAAAGAACTCCGAGATTAAGCGATGTCTGAACCTCTCCTTTTAAGGTCGGGTTCATCTTTACAATGCCATTAGGGCAGTTATAAAGCATAAAGATAATCTTTTGTGTAAAGGTTTTTGTGAACATTTCGTCACAAGGCTTGCAACCCGTCAGCAAAAAGGCACATTCAGGCTCTGTCGTGCGAAGCTCCTTTTTGAGCGTTTCGCTGTATCGGTGAAATTCCGACATAAATCCGTCAACATAGTTTTTGTCGATATATATTTCAGCGTCCGCTTCAAACGGAATTGCATTTTCTCTCATACCTCCCATAACGGACGATAAATTGAACTCAAACCGTTCCGAAAGGTGAAAGAGTATTCTTGCAAGGATTTTAACGGCATTTTCTCTTCCGCTGTTTATTTCAACACCCGAATGTCCGCCGTAAAGCCCTTTGACGCTTATTTTTAATGTTTCGCCCTCGGCTTTTTCATATTCCGTCGGCAAAGAGGCAATACATCTCAATCCTCCCGCACAGCCTGCGGTGATAGAGCCTTCCTCCTCCGAGTCAAGATTTATAAGCTTCGCTCCGCCAAGCGTTGAAACATCAAAAGCCGACGCTCCCATAAGCCCCGTTTCTTCGTCCGAGGTGATAAGAGCCTCAATAGCAGGGTGAGGAATGTCACTTGCTTCAAGTATCGC
>CALZLD010000017.1 GCA_945788225.1 uncultured Clostridia bacterium | reverse complement strand
CCTCCGATAATTTATAGTTATCTGAGGTTAAAACACTTACAAACAACAAATAAAGGATATGTTGCAAAGTCATCAAGGGAAGAAAAAATACCTGTAATAGCTGAAACAATACCTGAATTCAACAAAAATTATTCAACCAGAACGATATACAATGAATGAATGAATTAATAATTACTACACAACAGACAACCCTTATTTCAACCGAAGCGGTTGCGATTTAGTTACAAAAAATTCTATTGGTATTAGTATATAATTATGGAAAAATAAATTAAAGTTTGGATTTTTATAAAACGGAGGACTTTCATGAAATATATAAAGAGAGAACTCGAACGCAAATTCATGCAGATGAACTCATTTTTCAAGGTTATTCTTGTAACAGGGGCGAGGCAGGTTGGCAAAACAACAATGCTCCGTCACCTTGCCGAAGGGACAGACAGAACCTATGTAAGTCTTGATGACCTTATGGCGAGAGAACTCGCACAGACAGACCCTGCACTGTTTCTTCAGACATATAAACCGCCGATACTAATTGACGAAGTTCAACACGCTCCGCAACTTTTTGAACACATAAAGCTTATGTGTGATAATTCGGAAGAAACCGGACAATTCTGGCTGATAGGCTCACAGCAGTATAATACGATGAAATATGTCCGTGAAACTTTGGCAGGAATAATCGGAATACTTGAACTTTATTGTCTCTCACAAAGAGAAAAGAACGGCATTCTTTTTGATGATCCACTTAATTTTTCCTTCGAAAATTTAAAAGAGCGACAGAGCGTCATTCCTCCCAATGATATTACAGAAGTTTTCGAACATATCTGGAGAGGCGGTATGCCTCAGGTTCAGAATGCAGACGAAGAAATGTGGCAGGAATATTACAGCTCTTATGTTGATACATATCTTATGAGGGATGTCGCAGAACTAGGAGGCGTCACAAATTCCGCAAAGTTTATGAAATTGCTTAAAACCTGCGCCGCCCTTACCGCCGAGCAGCTAAACTATTCAACACTCGCCACGGCTACAGATATATCCGAGCCTACAGCAAAGGATTGGATAAGAATACTTGAAGGACTCGGAATTATCTTTCTTCTTCAGCCTTATTCAAACAAAGAACTGAAACGGCTTGTCAAAACCCCGAAACTGTATTTTTGTGACACGGGACTTTGCGCATATCTTTCAATGTGGCTCACACGGGATACTCTTATGAACGGTGCTGCAAGCGGACATTATTTTGAAAACTATGTTATAACGGAACTTATAAAAAATTTTGCTTATGGAAAAACAAAAGCAAATATCTATTATTATCGTGATTCAAACGCAAAGGAAATTGATGTCTTTTTAGAGTCGGACGGTTTCATTCACCCGCTTGAAATCAAGAAATCCGCCTCGCCCGACCGCAAGGAAGTCAGAAAATACGAACTTCTGGACAAGGCTTTAATTCCAAGGGGAAACGGCGGTATTGTATGTATGTGTGACAAGCCTTTGCCTATCGACGAAAAGAACTCTTTTATACCAAGCAATCTTATTTGATATACGAAAAACAAACCTGATAAAATATTTTCAAAAGTCTATCGACTCTGACGCTGCGCCATAGTATATACTCATAATCAAGGTAGGAGATCAAATGAAAATGCATATAAAAGTATTCGCGGAATAAATGTGTGTGAGTGTGCACACACTGCACTATTATGATGAAATCGAGCTATTAAAACCATCATCTGTTGACGAACAGAACTAGTACCGCTTTATGAAGAGCATTTTAAAGCAACCATAGGTACGCCTTTATAGGTGTACCTTATTCTTTTGCTAATTTATAATTCACTAAAACACAAAATACCTAATCATAATTGACCTAATCATAGTTGACTATATAAAAAATGTCATGTAAAATTATTTTTGAGAAAAATTTCAGTTTTAAAAAATTGTGTTATATTTCTTACAGGAGGTATAAAACACACTCGTCCGAAGGCAATTTCAAGATATTGTCTAATTCAAAACGGACGATAAATCATAAAAATATAAATTATCCGAAAGGAGCTTATCCATGATAAAATTTTATAGAGACTTGCAAAAATTAAACGAAATCTATAACTCAAACAAATTCGAGTTAGTTGCCCTATATGGTGACTACGGCGTAGGCAAAACCGCTCTTTTAAAAGAATTTCTAAAAGACAAAGGAAAATGCTGTGTTTACTATTGCGGTGTCGATTCTACCGCAAAGCACAACAAGAATGTATGGACAAGTGCAGTTTGCATACGAAATTTTCAAGGTGGCATAAACAGCGTTGATGAATTCGACCTGGATTTTATGTTAGCACTTCAGTGTGATTGTTATCGCGGGCGAAAAATAGCATTTGTATTTGACGATATACATAAGTCTTGTAAATCTGTTGAAAATTTTCTTGATATATTACATGGTATTGTAGAAACATACCGCGAAAAGTCAGATATAACAATTATTCTATGCGATAATACTGTCGAATTTATTAAAAACGGAATTTTTCAAAAGTTCAGTTTCACCGAAAAAATTGAGCTGACTCCGTTTGATTTCAAGGATGTATGCGAATATTTCACGAATTTTTCTGATGATGAAAAAGCATATTTATACGGCTCTTTCGGCGGAAAAATGCGTTATCTTTCCCTTGTTGACAAAAATCTCAGTTATAAGGAAAATTTGAATAGCACCTTCTGCAACCCGTCTTCGATGATATTTGAAGAACCCGAAAACATTCTTCTCCGTGAAATCCGTGAGCCGTTCCTTTATGATGCAATACTTACCGAAATAGCGTCGGGCAATAACCGAATGTCAGTCATATCTAAAAACATAGGCGAAAGCACAAACACCTGCTCAATCTATCTCAAAAAGCTTATAGAACTTGGCTTTGTCAAAAAGGAATTGCCCTATGGCGAAAGCGACTCAAAGAGAGCAATTTACTCTATCTGCGACAATATGCTCCGCTTTTACTACTGCAATACATTCAAATACAAATCCATAATTGCGGTGGAAAACAACTGCATTTACGACTTCATCACTTCAAAATACAATAACTATATGCAGGGTATTTTTAAAGATATATGTATGCAGTATCTTGAAGTGCAACTCGGACAAGGAAAATGTCCCGTAAAGTTTGCGTCGCTCGGTTCGTGGTGGCATAGTTCTTCTAAAAATGGGGAGATAAACATTGATATTGTCGGCGCAACCGAGGATAAAATTTACGCACTTTTGGCAGATTGTATATGGTCTGAAGAAAAAGCAGATGTTAACTCACTGAATTCGCTCATAGAGCATAGCACCAACCTTTCATATTTAAACAAACGATACTATCTATTTTCAAAATCAGGATTTACAGACGAGTGTATAAGAGAGGCTAAAACAAAAAATGTCATACTTATAGGTTATCCCGACATTATCAAAGAATTTGAGGTGATTTAATGAATACAAATCAATATGAGCAAAACATAACAATACCATACAGCGGTGTTAAAAGGCTATCCCCTATCAATTTAAGCGTTCCTTTATCTGATTACAGAATTGCAGAATGTCCTCAGCAAAAAGAGTCTGTCTATGCTCTGCCTGAAATGTTTCCGCTTGCAAAATATAAGGACAATCAACCTGCTCTGCCCGATGAACTTATCGAGGGAGTTCTGCGTTGCGGTCATAAGATGCTTATATCGGGTTGCTCAAAGGCGGGCAAGAGTTTTCTTCTTATGGAGCTTTCAATCGCTATTGCAGAAGGTTTAGAGTGGGTAGGGTTTCGGTGCAAAAAAGGTCGTGTTCTCTATATAAATCTTGAAATAGACAACGCAAGCTGTATCGACAGATTTATGAAGATATACGACGCTATGGGTATACAGAAAAACCATATGGAAGATATTGTTGTCTGGAATCTTCGCGGACACGCTGCACCTCTTGACAAACTTGTCCCCGAAATAATTGAAAGAATACGCGATACTCATTTTGACGCGGTTATCTTCGACCCGATTTATAAGATAATTACAGGCGACGAAAACAATGCCACCGATATGGGAAGATTTTGCAATCAGTTCGATAAGATATGCACAGAAACGGGTTGTGCGACTATTTACTGCCACCACCACTCGAAAGGTGCGCAAGGCTCGAAAAAGGCAATGGACAGAGCATCGGGTTCGGGAGTTTTTGCCCGTGACCCCGACGCACAGCTTGACATTATTGAATTATCAATTCCCGACAATTTTCAAAGCAATTTACCCGACCCGAACATCACCGCCTGGCGAATGGAATGTTCGTTGCGTGAATTCAAGAATTTTCTGCCGAGAAATATCTGGTTCTGCTATCCTCTGCACATTATTGATACAAGTGGCATATTGGATAATGCCCATATATCAAGCGGTTCAAATAATCTGTCAATGAGCAGTAAAAGAACATCGGCAAACGAACGAAAGGAATTGCTTGACAACGCTTATGACACCCTTTCGGCTAATCCACCCGTAAAGGTGCAGGCCCTTGCCGAATGTATGAATGTCAACGAAAAGACAGTGCGCCGATATATTGAAGAGTTCAAGTGCATTTATTGGTGTGCAAACAGCATTGTCGGCAAAAAGAGTGAATGACAAAATGCTCGGACAGACAAAGGAAAATCCCCTTTGTCCCAAATTTACGGACAAAGGGGTATATAATAGTAATGTCTGTCCCGAAGTGAAAATGACTTCGGGACGGACATTTTACCGACTTAAACTAAAGTGTGAAATATAATCTTTTTTAATACTTTATAAGCAAAAAATCAATTTTATGTTGAAATAATTGCAAGTATACTTACAATTATTATTGACAAAGATTGATTTTTTTGATATACTAACTCAAAAGGAGTGTGAATTGTATTATGGCAATTACATCAAAAGAGCGTATTTTGAAAGTATTGACAACATATAATCCATGGTGGAAAACCGGAATGGTAAATTTAGGAATGTCTAAAACATATAAAAGATTTGCTTTTCACGAAGCAATGAAACGACTGAATGAAAAAACTATTCGCAGAACGATTATATTGACCGGAACGCGCCGTGTAGGTAAAACAACAATACAGTATCAGATGATCGAAGCATTGCTGAAATCCGGTGTCAGTCCTCAAAAAATTGTTTTTATTTCTATGGACCATCCTATGCTCAAATTAAGTCAGTTTAATGAAGTTTTGGAATGTTATCACGAGAATATCTATGCAGAACAAGATGTATATTACTTTTTTGACGAAGTTCAGTATGCAACAGATTGGGACAGATGGTTAAAAACCATATACGACACTCAACCCGATACTCATATTATTGCAACAGGCTCTGCAAGTCCTGCCCTAATGAAAGGAAGCAGCGAAAGCGGCGCAGGAAGATGGTCTGTTATTCAGGTTCCTACCCTGTCGTTTTATGAGTATTGCGAACTTCTTGGATTGGAGCATCCCGATATTCCTGAAGATTTAAAGCCGACTTATCTTTTGAATATGAATCAGGTAGAGCGTACTCAAATTATGATTCAACTATCAAAAATCCAGAAACATTTTATGAGATACTTACAAGTCGGAGGCTTTCCTGAACTTGCGTTGGCAGATAACGATTTAATGGCACAACAGATAATGAGAGAAGATGTTGTAGATAAAGTATTAAAGCGTGATTTGCCTTCGCTTTATAATATTCGTAATTCAACGGAACTTGAGCGAATATTCTTGTATCTTTGCAATGTTTCGTCTGAAATAGTATCTATTGAGGCAATAACAAAAGAATTGAACGGAGTATCCCGCACAACTGTTGAAAACTATATTCAATATCTTGAGAGTGCAAATCTTATATATCAGAGCTGGCCCATTGATATGGGAGGAAAAAAAGTTCTCAAAGCAAAGCCAAAAATATACATTGCTGATGCAGCCATCAGAAATGCTGTATTAATGGACGATTCTATTATGACAGACCCTACCGAAATGGGAAAAGTAGTTGAAACTGCCGTATACAAACATATTGCTGCCTTTTACTATGCGTATGCAACTTCTGTTGGGTATTTCCGCGGAGGAAAAAAGAATAAGGAAATCGACATAGTTGTTGATTATCCCAAAATCAAGAAAATTATGATAGAGGTCAAATATCGTGAAGGTGCTCCCATTGCAAATGATGACGCTATTGTAGAATTTTGCGATGAAGCTTGTGCGTCAATTGTTGTGACAAAATCTGCAGACGATTTCGGTATACACAATACTCCAAATGGAAAAAACTTGTTAAGAATTCCTGCTTTTGCATTTTTATATTTGTTAGGAAACGCAGAAAAACATGGCTATCGCGGTATAGATAATATGTAAATTTATTCGGTTTTCGCCTTACTCATATAAAAACAATTATCCATTAAAATATAATGCACCAGACGGTAAAAATGGACAAAGGACAATATAACAGTAATGTCTGTCCCGAAGTGAGAATAACTTCGGGACAGATATTTTTACTCGCTATTGCTGTAGCTATAGTCATTTCGGCAAAATACCTATTACAACAACTTTCTTTATATTCGTCAAGAAAAAAATCCTTGGTTGCTCCACGAATACTCATAAATCTGCTTTGTAATTCTTTGCCGATAGGTCAATGGTGAATTCACTTAAAAGAGCAAAACAGCCAAGGGGTGCTTGGCTGTTGTGTAAATTCTTGATAAATTGGAAATTATTGAGCCATAAGTTCAAGTGCTTTATCAAAAGGAATGCACTCTGCATATCTTCTGTTCCAAATAAATTCATTAAAATATTTGTAAGTCTGTTCAGCAGTCATATACTGATTATCAAATGTACTGTTTGTATTTTCAGGAACTATCATTTTGAAACCATGCTCGAAACCTGCTTTAATAGTCGCATCAATACAGTAATCCGTTTGCAGCCCGACAATTATAATCGTATTTTCTTCTTTTTGCTTTAAATATTCCAATAATCCTGTGTTTTTAAAAGAACTGTTTACATTTTTATCAAAAATAATCTCATTGTCATAAGGTTGAAAGCCGTCATATACTTCAAATCCATCGTTTCCTTTTGTCAGTTCATTACCAACACCATCATCATGCCTTACAAATATAATTTCTATATCGTTATGACGAGCTTTCTTTATCAGCTCTTTAACATGAGATTCAAACAAATCGAATTGATATAGTCTACTGTTTGTAATCGCTTTTTGTGTATCAACAACTAAAAGTACCATATAGACACCTTCCCAACTTCCGATTTTCCGAGCATATTATCTTCTCATCGTGTTTATTATACCAGTTTACAGCTACAAAGTAAACAATGTTGTTTGCCGATAGGTCAATGGTGAATACACCTTAAAGAAAAACAGTCAGGTATTACACCTGACTGCTGAAACTTTTATCTCCGACACCCCAGCCGAGAAGTTCGAGTTTCAAAAATCTTTCATCGTTATATGCATCTGCCAGACTTTCAATAAGGATTTTTGCGTCCTTTATTTTTCCGTCTTTGGTCTTAAAACGGACTCTGACCTTTTTCCCCGCTGTATTTCTAAGAAGTCCTGTCATCTCCTCATATCCGCCGTTGTCGTATAATGACATATCTTTTAAGCTATAGCTTGAAGTGACATATTTATATGTATCCAGTATATTTCCATAAGCCTCAATGGAAATAATACCATTGTCAAATTCCTCAGGATGTGTGTAAATATCATATATAAAATCCATTTCAACTTCAATATATTCAGGTTTTGAAAATAATCCCATAGTTCGTTACCTCCGATTATTTTTATAATTGCTGTTTTTGTTGGTATGTCAAGGGCGAATGTATAGGAGAATAAAATACAATCACCGTTTTAGAAAAAGCATATTCACCTATAAAAAGTCATAGGTGAATGTGCTTAATATTGTGCTTGACACTGTTCACCGTTTCGTCAATCGCTCAATTCTTTTCTGAATTCAATGCTCGGAAGAATTACAGCGGTTTCTTCGTCATCATCTTTGCCTTTCCAAGCAACGATAAACCGTATTTTTGCGGAGTACGGCATATATCCGAGGTCTTTCAAGGATTTTACTTCCGCATAGCTTTTTGACGAAAGCTGTACCAACGGATATGATTTGCCGTCACACTCATAATAAAGCTTGTTTGCTTTGACAGTAAGAGGACAACCGCTTTTAAGCGACAGTATCTGCTTTTTCTTGTCTTTGAAGAAATCAAGAAATACATCTCTGTGAGAAAGTTGCATAGTTATCTCCGAAGGCTCTTTGTATATTTCATTATCAAAGACAAATTCCGTCGCGTACTCCGAAAAAGCGTCAAATTCTTTGCCTATATAATGAATATGAAGTAACGACTTCGCTCTGGTTATTGCAACATAGTGCTTTCTTCTGCTTTCATCGGTACTTATATCGGGGTCGTTAAGCAACATAAATACATTATCAAATTCCCTACCCTTTGATTTATGCATTGTTGAAACCGTAACGACTCCCTGCTCTGTTTTGTAAAAATCCTCTATCCTCGACTCTTGCAGAAAAATTTTAAAATCCGAACAATACTTCTTTTTATTGTTTCTCTCAAATGCGTTAAGAATATCGAGTATCAGAGAAAGACATTCACTGTCGCCGTAATATCTTTTAAGTTTTCCGACAGCTTCCTTCCACGATTCATCGCTGATAATCGCCGTCTTGTCATCAATATCGACGCACTTTATAAAGAACCTTATCTCAGCAATATTATAAATATTTATATCTCCGATTGTCTGAATAAGTTTTGCCCTTATACCACGCTGTTTCAATGCACCAAGAACAATAAGCGCCTCTTGGTTTGTATTTGTGAGAACACAGGTTGTCCCCTCGCCGTTAAGCGATGCAATATCATCAACAAGAGCAGATTCAATATACTCTCCGCTATGCTTTATCAGTTTGACTTCTCCGATATTTTCCGAAACAGCCCGAATTTCTTCAGTTTTAATTCTTTCGGTAATACCCTTTGCAAAAGCGTTTGCAAAATCGACAACACTCTTACAGCTCCTGTAATTTTCAATAAGGCTGTATTGCTTTGCATTGTAATCTGTGATAAACGATTTCAGGTATTTTGAATCCGAGCCTCTGAATTCATAGATATTCTGGTCGTCATCGCCGACAGCGATAACTCTCATTTCATCGTTACGCTCCATAAGTGCGCGGACAAGAGCAAATTCATGCTCGTCCATATCCTGAGCCTCATCGATAACAAGAACCGTTTTTGTAATTTTGCCGAGGTCAACATCTTCGCTGAGAATAAGCCTGCCTGCGTCTTCAACAACATTCTCGGATTCTTCAAGGGAACCTATTTTGCCAAGCAGGTCAAAGCAATACGAATGGAATGTCTTAACTTCAACAAAAGTCGCCGCATTGCCGATAAGGTCATAAAGTCTGCTTTTAAACTCTATAGCGGCGGCGCGTGAAAATGTAAGCATGAGAAGTTGTTCATGCTTGACATCTTCAAGAAGTAACAAAGACGCAAGCTTATGGACAAGCACTCTTGTTTTTCCGCTACCCGGCCCCGCGGTGCAAACAATATATTTTGACTCATTATCCTTGATTATTTCAAGCTGACGCTCCGAAAGAGTATCAAAGAGTTGTCTGTATTTTTCGGGAGTGATATTTTTTTCAATCTGCGCAGCTCTTTCTCCCTTAAAATAGGTTGAGATAAACTTTTTATAGTCCATCTGAAAATAGTCGTTTACAAACGCCAAAGCGCTGTTGTAATCCCTGACCATCATATTTGCATATTCGCCGACAATATGTATCTGCTGTATTTTCAGTTTATAGAACTCATCGAGTTGCTTGTAGTCATCTTTTTTATACATTATTTTATTGTCGGTTATAAGCCTTGTAATCTTCATTCCGTTGTAAAGAACAAGAAATCCGCCTTCAAGCTTTATTGCATTTATTTTTGAAAGAAACAGCAAAGCCTCTGTAATATCCTCTGTTTGCACATCAAAAAGTTTCGAGTTTTTGTATGCGTCCCTGATTTCGATAAGTGAAAACGCAACAAGAGTTTCTTCCTTTTCGCTTATATCAGAACTGCTGTTTTCATAAAGATACCTTAAAATAAATTCCGCAACATCATAGCTCTTTTCACGCTTGGATTTCATATCCTGAATGTCGTATTTTAAATTTACACTGACGCTGTTTGTATATAAATCTTGTTCCTTTTCGATATAGCTCCTTATTGTCCAGAAGTAGAATAATGTCTTGATTGCATTAACCGACGAACTTTTTATTCCGTCCGATAAAGCCTTATCGTTGATTTCCCTATAATTAAGACAAATTCCGTTTTCTTCGAGGTACTGCAAAAGGAATACTTCGAGCGCCTGATATTTTTTCAGAATAAGCAACGATTTATTTTCGGTATCGCTTTTCTTAATGTACGCCGTAAGGTCTTTTGAATCGGAAAGAATACCGTCTTCGCGCATTTTCTGAATTGCGTCTATAACATCAGCTTTTTCAAGTCCCAGAGTATCTGCAAGATAATCAACTCTTGATTCTGCCTCTCTGTTATGCGCTCCTGCTACACTTTTGCTTGTGATAAGTGAGTTAATAATTCTCTTTGCAATAGTGCGCTCATCGTCGGTTTCAAAGCGATGCGATTCGTCAATTTTCTTACCTGCCTCTATCATTGATTTGACGCGGATACTGTCTGCATAAACATGCGGTACATTCTTTCCCCGTTTGATATATCCCGAATTTTCAAGCGCCTGAATAGCAGTTTTTACACGGGTTTCAATATCGGAAACGCTATCGTCCCAACCTGCTCCTCGTGCTATTTCAAGGGGAGAACTGCATATGTTGTTATTTGTTTTCGTTAAATTCTTGATTGCTCTCCATACCTGCTGAATTTCGCTTATACTGAGCTTTGTCTGGTTTAAAAGAATGAAATGTTTGTCTAAATCTCCGTCATTGAACAGAACATAACACTCCGCCTGCAAGGATTGGTCTCTTCCCGCACGGCCTGCCTCCTGAACATAGTTTTCAAGCGAATCGGAAATATCGTAATGAATAACAAGCTTTACATTCGATTTATCAACGCCCATTCCAAAAGCGGAGGTCGCAACGATAATCTGCACTTCGTCGTTGATAAACGCCTCCTGGTTTGCCTGCTTTTCACTGCTTTCCATCTTTCCGTTGAACGGACGGGCTTTAAAGCCGTCACTATTCAGCTTGTTTGCAAGGTCAAAAGTTCTTTTTGTTCGTGAAACATAGACTATTGTCGGACATTTCTTTATCTCGATAAGATTTCTCATCGTTTCATATTTTTCGCCGTCTGTTTCTTTATAAAGAACTTCATATCTGAGATTTGTTCTTGACGCGTTTGTCGCAAAAAGTTCAAGGTCAAGGTCGAGTTTTTGCTTGAAATAATCTTTTATATCGCTGATAACTTTCTGTTTTGCGGTAGCGGTAAAACACGAAACGGGGATTCTGCAATTTTCCCCTTTCTTTTCCTGAAGTTCCCGTATGAAATCTCCTATATACAGATAATCGACTCTGAAATCCTGTCCCCAGGCAGAAAAACAATGCGCCTCGTCGATGACAAATCTTGTTATATGACGAGAAAGAAAAAGTCTTTCTATTGTGGCAGAACGCAGGGATTCGGGGGAAATATAGAGAATTGACGCCATTCCGGATGCGACTCTTTCAATCGCCTCTGCTCTTTCAACAGGGCTTAAAAGTCCGTTTATTGTTACTGCTCCCTCGATACCTTTTTTCTCAAGGTTGTCGACCTGGTCTTTCATAAGCGATTGCAAAGGCGATATAACAACAGTAAGTCCCCGTTCCGTTTTTCCCGACATTAACGCAGGTATCTGGAATGTGAGGGATTTTCCTCCGCCTGTCGGAAAAATGCACAACAAGGAATTATGGTTCAGTGCGGAATTCACCGCATTTTCCTGCAACGGTTCATCTCCGAATTTTCTGAATTTTTCATATCCGAAATATTTTTTAAGATAAAAAATCGGGTTGAGTTTTTCTTTGCAGTAATCACATTCGTGACACGGTGTATTTCTTAGTTTGCGGATAACCGTATCAACATTCGGATAATTCATCTGAACCCATCTTGGAATAAGAGAGTGTTCTTCCGTCGCACTTGTAAGTGCAAGGCAGAATGCAAGCTCTGTCGGCATTTTTTCTATCATTTCTCCGATAGGTGCATTGGCGCATATTTTCCCTTTGAAACGAGAAAGAATCAACGACCTGACATCGTTTCGGGAGGAAAAATTCATAAAGCTCCAGAATCCTGAAAAATACGAATTATCTTTTAAAAGAAGATAATAAATTTCTTTTAGTTCATTATCAAGAGCATTGAACGCATTTACCTCGTCATAAAACAGATTCTTTGCCTTAATCGAATCGTTCAACGGATTATTCAACTCATCGGAAAGGAGCTTATCGTCCTTCAAAAGAGCGTGATAAGGCTTATTCGGAAAAAGAAGCGGAGAAAGATAAAGCGTATCAATAAGCTGAACCTGCTTTGCAATATTGATATACCTTGAATCGTGATTTATTATGTTGTGACCGCAAACATATTTTTTGTATGCAATAAATACTTCAAAAGCGTGAGCAGAGCCTGTATGTATACTTCTGCCTATGGAGTCAACAGCTCCGTAATCATAAGCCTTGTCATCGTCAACGCTCACTTCGGTATCAATAAATACAATAGATGATTCCAACTGTTTCACCTGCTTTTCGCAATAATTTGAACTGTTTTCTTAATTGTACTGTAAAATTCGGCAAAAATCAAGATTTTATGTATTTTTATGCATTTTTATTTTGTCTTTATGTCGAAAAATGTATATTTTACTCGAAAAAAATTTGCAAAGTTATCATTTGAGTTGCAAAACTCGAATCGAAAAATACCAAATCGTGATTAGGTATATTATAACTGACCTACCTTATCTTTTCTCTGCTTACAGAAAACAAACCTCGTCCTTGATACTACTCAAGGGCGAGTTTTTTGTATGTTTTCATACATAATTTCCACTTAAACAAGAAAAAATCGAAAAAAATATTTTTTATATTATAGCATTTATGAAATGTTTTTTTATTTTAAATATATTCATTTCACAAGTGCAAAGGCAAGTATCAAATAAAAATGAATTTTAAGATTAGAAACCGAGAAAACAATCCATAATATTACAGAAAGGGTGATTTTTATAAGAGTATCTATCAATGACGAAATCAAGATTATTCAGTTCTGGTGCACACAAGAAGACACCTCCGACAAGAACACGAACGCTTTGATTGACAAAATTTTTGAACAGATAGCTCCCGACAAGAAATACCGCAAGGTTATTTACCGCTCAGGGAATAAGAACCTTGTCGATTGCACTTCGTTGCTTTTAAAGCAGAACCGCACCCTTTGTCTTGCAAAGAAAAAGGAGGAGAAATCAACCCCGCCGACTTAGCCGGTGGGGTTGATTTCATTCATTATCTCGGATTGCATTTCTTGCAGGGCTTATAGCCTTGTGCGATTGCTCCGTTGTAGTCGTCGGTATAGGATTTGTTCGAGTCTTTCATCTGCTTTACGGACGAACAATCTTTGTAATGTATCTTTTTTGTATTCGTGTTGAGAACATAAATCGTTCCGCCTGTTTTCAAAGGAGCTGTTGTTGTAGTGGTCGCAACGGTCGTTACAGGTGCTGTTGTGGTAGTAGTGACAACAGTTGTTGTAACGGCAGTTGTCACAACAGGCTGATTATTTTCGCTCGGCTTGACATTTACAGAAATATCTTTGCCGTTTGAAGTAAATACAATCGTTCCTTGAAGGTCTGTTCTGTAAACGGCTATATTTCTGTCGTTCAGTCGCTTTAAAACGCTGTCTGTCGGGTGACCGTATGAGTTATTCAGTCCGCAACTGATAACAGCATACTTTGCCTCGGTCTTTTTAAGAAAGTTTGCAGTTGATGAACTGTCTGAGCCGTGGTGACCTATTTTAAGAACATCACACTTGATATTCGTCCAGATTCCGTCCTCCTCCGACTTTTCCGCGTCACCCGCAAAAACGAACTTATTATCACCGTAAGTGAGTTTAATAACAACGGAATTATTGTTCTGATTATCATTGTCAATCTCTTTCGGGGCGACAATTTCAACGCTAAGATTTCTGTCGTTTAAAATAGTTTCTCCCGCCATTGCATTATGAACGCTTGCTCCGCTTTTCTTGACAGCGTTAAGCATATTTGAATATGCCTGCGTTGTTGCAGACGCAGATATCATATAAAAATTCTTCACATTGAAGTTGTCAACAACATTTGCCATTCCGCCGATATGGTCGCTGTGAGCGTGCGTTGCAACAACATAGTCAAGCGTATCATAACCCTTGCTGTGTATGTAGGTCACGACCTTGTCTCCGTAGTCTTTTTCACCTGCGTCAATGAGCATAGCCTCGCCATTCGGCAGTTCGATAAATATGCTGTCGCCCTGACCTACATCTATATAGTGAACAACCAGCTTGTCCGAAAGATTGTTGTCATTGTTCTTTGTTGTCGTTTCCTCGGCTGTTGTTGTAGCCTCTGTTGTTGTAGCCTCTGTTGTTGCCTCGGTTGTTGCCTCGGTTGTTGTTTCTTCAACCAAAACGGTTGTTTCTTCCGATATAGTCGTTATTTCGGTTTCGCTTTCTCTTGCGGTATTTGAAACGGAATTATCGGACGATGCAGAACTGCTCTCGTAACCGCCGAGACAACCCGATAAAATCATCGTCAGCGAAAGCAGTACCGCTGTGAGTGTGCAGGATTTTTTCATAGTAAATAACCTCCGATTTTGCTAGTTACTATAATTTTACCACTCACATCGTGTCGAAAAATACACAATACGCTCGAAAGCATAGATTATTTTGCCGGATAAATGAAAATATGCAAACCTTGATTTTCTCGTCCAAAAATGTTATAATAAATACATAAATTAACGAAAGGAAAACGGCTATGGCACTTGAAAACAAGCTGGGACTGACAAATTCCGCCGACCTTGCCCGCGAAGAAGAACGCATAAGCAAGAAAAAAGCTGTCTTGCTATTTGAAAGCGGATATCTTGACTCTCTTCAAGCAGGAACCTTCAACACTCTGTCGGAGATACACAGATACCTTTTTGAAGATATCTACGATTTTGCAGGCAAAATCCGCAATGTCAATCTTGCCAAAGGTAGCTTTCGTTTTGCGCCCGTAATGTATCTTGAAGATGCTCTAAAGAACATTGAAAAAATGCCACAATCAACTTTTGACGAGATTATTGAAAAATATGTTGAAATGAATATCGCTCACCCATTCAGAGAAGGCAACGGTCGCAGTACACGCATCTGGCTTGACCACATTTTAAAAGCTGAAATCGGCAAAGTCATTGATTGGAGCAAAGTCGATAAAGAAGACTATCTTCTTGCTATGGAACGCAGTCCGATTAAAGATATTGAAATCAAGTACATTTTAAAATCCGCGCTCACTGACGAAGTAACAAGCCGTGAAATTTATATGAAAGGCATCGACCACAGCTACTATTACGAAGGATATACGGCATTCAAATCGGAAGAACTTTAACCTTGAAATATTAGAGTGGTAAAAACCCGCTGATTATTCAGCGGGTTTTCATTTTCTGTAAGCTATCTTTTTAACCAAGCAACCAGTCGATAATATTTATGATTTTTATACCCTCAATAGTATTTGTGAGACTATTGTCCATCGTCAATATAATCTTTTCATAGCTATCCCTTATCTGCATAAGCGGACGAAGTTCCCTTTCTTTTGTTGATTCTGAGGATATGGTCTGAGCGACCTGATAATAAATCTTTTCATCCGCATTTGTTGCAACAAAATCAACTTCAACATTTCCGATTTTTCCGATTGCCGTATCATATCCTCGTCTTAACAACTCAAAATAAACTATATTTTCAAGGATATGCCCCGTATCAATATCACGCAGACCGAGAAGATAATTTCTAAGTCCCGTATCAACAATATAATACTTGCCGAGTGTTCTTAAATATTCTTTTCCCTTTATATCATATCGCTTGGCCTCATAAAAAATATAAGATTCCAGAAGTGCTCCGACATAAGCCTGAACCGTCTGAACAGCAGGTTTTTTCTTTCTGTTGTTATCAAGTAAACCTTCGCTTGCAAGTATATTTCCTATAGAGGTTACGGAAGTATTGCTTCCAATATTATCCGCAAGAAACATTATTATTTTTCTCAGCAAATCAGCATCGGTAATCTGACGAAATCCTCTGCGTTTTTCTCTTTCAAGAATATCACGCATCACAACAGTCGAATATACCCCGTCAAGCAAAGTATATGCCTTATCCTGTTCAAGTCCGACATCGGCAATACCAGGCATTCCTCCGAATTTCAGATATGCCTCAAAAACTTCCGACGCGTCAAAAATATTCCCATCGTTATCCGAAATTTTCTTTACCATCCTGCCTGAGGGATTTTTGCGTTCGATAACTTTATATCCGTGAAAATCTATAAATTCCTTAAAGGACAACGGGAGCATTTTTATTTCCACATATCGTCCCGAAAGATATGTTGCAAATTCAGAAGAAAGCAAATACGCATTAGAACCCGTAATATAAATATCACAAGGAAAATCCACACGAAAAGAATTTATAGCATCCTGCCACTCTGCAATACGCTGAACCTCATCAAAAAATAAATAAACCTTTTTGTTTTCGGGTTTCTTTTTTACAACATAATCATAAAAAGCTTTTACATCCATAGAACGATATTCCATAGATTCAAAATTCATTGCAATAATCTGTTCGTCCGCAATTCCACTTTCACGCAGATAAGCAATCATCAGTTTCATAAGGCTTGATTTACCGCAACGGCGTATTCCCGTTATCACCTTGACAGGCTCGGTATCTTTGAATGCAATAAGCTTATTGAGGTAAAAATCACGCTTTTTCAGCTTTTCGGTTGCATTAAGCATATCGTTCACGCTCCTTTAATGCTATTATACTACAAACATCCTATAATTGCAAGTTTTTATAATTGATTTATAAAAACTTTTAAAAATTTTAAGTTTTTAGAATTAAAGTTATAAAAGTCAGCGGATAATTCCATCTCCAATCCGACAACTTTTGCAAGAAAATCGGTGACAATCCTGCAAAATTTTTGCGTTTTTTGTATAACAGACAAAATTATGTTGAAAACAAAATTTTCGTTGGAAAAATAAGCCATTTAAGTCGAACGATTTTAGAAAGACTTTTCTTGCTCAATAAACGCCTATTCTACGCGTGTTATCACTTCTTCAATCTGTTTTTCAGGTCGAACATCGCCTCTATAAATCGTTCCTTCTCTGTCAGTATTATCTGCAACGGGTCACCCTCACGAATTCTCATAGTGCGTCTTATCTCCTTGGGAATAACAACTCTGCCAAGGTCGTCTATGCGGCGAACAATGCCTGTTGCTTTCATATTATATAAATCTCCTTTTGAAACAAAATTGTGGTTTTAGTATCTGTAAATTAAAGAGATTTATACTGAATTTTTCATTTGATTTTTTATAAATTAAAAACCGTATCCATAAATTTTCGGATACGGTCAGTGCCATATTAAGCTGTATTATAAATGGGAATTTG
>CALZLD010000016.1 GCA_945788225.1 uncultured Clostridia bacterium | reverse complement strand
TTATTGTGGGGACTATCGCAACGGTATCTGTTGTGAGCAGGTCGTCAAACGAGCCGACAAAGGTTGCAAGCCAAAAATTATCTCTCGGGCAGAAATTTCTCTTAGACCTTGATTATGAAAAGGCTGTTGCAGAGTTCAATGCGGTTATTGAAATTGAGCCCCGTAATGTTGACGCATACATAGGACTTGCCGACGCTTATATCGGCTTGGGCGACGAAGAAAAGGCGATAGAGGCGCTCGAAAAAGGTTATGAAGCAACGAGCAACGAAGCAATAAAGAAAAAGCTTGATGAGCTTAAAAATCCCGAAGAAACGACGGTTGAAACTACTGCTCCCGAAGTGACAACAACGGCAGAAGTGACAACAATGCCTGAAAATGAGAGGATACAAACTTATTATGACGATGATGGCTCGTATTATATATCTGAATATGACGAAAAAAGAAATCTAATAAAACAAAGCTATTACACCGCTGAAGGCGAGTTTTTTGACTATATAATATTCGAATATGACGAAAAAGGAAATATGATAAAAGAAAGCTGTTACAACACCGACGGCACATTTAAATATTATTATATATTTGAATATAACGAAAAAGGAGAGGGGATAAAAGATTATCGTTACAACGCTGATGGCACGCTTGATTGCTACTGGATAAATGAATATGATAAAAATAATACTTTGGTAAAATGGAGCAGTTATTCATCAAACGGAACATTTTCGGGATATTCTGTCATTGAATATTATGATGACGGAAGCACAAAAAGCCAGATAACATATTGTTCGGACGGAAGAATATATGCTGAAGATTATTATGAATATGGAGAATATTGGGGTTGGTATTGTAGAATGGATTTATCAAGACTCTAATAACAAAAGTCACTGCTATATTTCCAAAACCGACGAACTGCATATTTTTTGCCACAAAATGCAAATTATTCTTTTTATAGTGAACGAATGCCGTTTTATCGTTATTTGAACACAGAAAAAATAAATGTGATAGAATATAATCAAAGAAAGGGGCGATAAAGATGATTTACTGGGATACAAACGGTCTGCAAAATGTTATTGCAACCCTTAAAAAGCAAAAGGAAGAGCTTGTTGAAAACCGCGACTTTCTTATAAATCTGAGAAAGGACGCAAATGTATACTGGCAAGGCTTATCGGGTGAGCTTTTTGACGAAAGGCTTGATATTGACATTAAAAAGTTTGACAGCATTATCGTTGTTGTCGAAGAGAATATATCCGCTCTTTCGCAGATGCTTGAAAGATGCTATAAAAAATGCGAGGAAGAAACTCTTGCAAAAATGAGAAGCATTTGATTTAAGGAGGAAACAGAATGCCAAACGACAGAATAATGGCGGACCTTGACGGACTGAACCGCATTTCAGCTAATTTGCAGAAAATATCAGGCAATTTAACAACGATAAAGAATGAATTCGTCCGTCTTGATAATAGTGTTGAAGATGTGTGGGGAGTAAAGGCGAAGAATGTTTTTCTTGAAAACTGCAAATCCGTGAACGCCGAGATAGACAGCCTTAACAGAAAGATGAATACCGCAAAGAGTATTGTCGACACAGCGGTTACAAAATACTGCGAAGGCAACAACATAACGCTTAAACAGGTTCAGAAGCTTTCAACAAAAAAGATGTTCGGTTAGGCGGTGAACTGAAAAATGATAGATATAAATTTCAAGGAATATTATGCTACCGCGGGCAAAATTCAGAAGAACTCCGAAAAGGTGTATGAAATTTCACAACAGCTCGGAAATATTGCTTCTTTGACCGAAAATGCGTGGCAAAGTGAAGCGTCAAAGCTGTTCTGTTCAAGGATAAGGGAATTTCAGGCGGATATCAAGGAAGTATCTGTTCAGCTTGAAAGAATATCCTGTGAAATGGATAATTATGCGCTCGAACTTGAAGAAGCGGATAAGCAGATTGCAAATAATATTATTTCGCAGATAACCGGAAAGATAGGCGATATTCTGGATGATTTATCAGGTGGCGGAGGTCATAAGTTTTAACTACGGTAATTTAAGCTTTTGCTTAATAAATAAAAAAATTAAGGAGATGTTTTTATGGCACAGTTAGACATAAGATTTATGGAAATGGAGCAGGTTGCAAAGGACCTTGAAGGAAAAATTCAGGAATGGCAGAGCTCGGTAAACAGACTTTATCAGCTTCAGGCTGAGCTTGACGCTATGTGGGACGGAGACGCAAACGAGGCGTTCAACAAGTCATTTGCTTCAGACAGACCGAAATACAATAACCTCGGCAATATGATGGAAGAATATAAGAGCGCAATTCTTAAAGCCGTTGCAACATATACGGAAATGCAAGCAACAATAATAAAAACTCATTCACGCTGAGTATATGTCTTTGATTTTATATAAGAAAGGAATAATGAATTATGGCAAATTTAAATTTAATAAAAGTAGCTTCAACTGAAGAAATACGCAATAAAGCGGCTCAGATTGAAAAAGAAAAGGGAGCAATGGAAGCTCTCATGAACGATATGAAAGCAAAGGTTGTAAGCCTCAGCGACTTCTGGAAGAGTGAATCGGGAACAAACTATGTTGAAAAGTATCAGAATGTTACAACAGAAATCAACGCGTCGCTTGACAATCTTGCAAGACATGTTGCAAATCTTAGAATGACTGCTGAGATCATTGAGCAGAAGGAAAAAGAAAATGTTCAGAAGGTAAGCGGACTTTCGACAAGCAAAATGTTCAACAACTGATAAAATCGGCTCATCATAAAAATGGTGAGCCGATGGCGATATTTCTGAATGTAAAGGAGCTTAAAGATGTCCAGTAAAATGAACGAAAACGAGATGAAACAAATCGAAAAAAAGTTACAAACGCTCTGCTCAGAGATGGAAGCGACAAAAAAGGACATAGCGTCGTCTATGGCGGATATCGTATATGAAAAAAATCACGATACCAGAACACAGCAGATTTTTGATGATTTGACATCGCAGGGGCGCCGTTTTGTCAGAGATATGAATAAGGTCAGTGAATTACATTCTGCACTTCTTTATTGTATCAACGCTACTGTTGAATCCGAGAAAGAGGCTTGTAATATTATCGGAAATCCTTCATCGGATAACAACACCTCCTCGTCAAACGGCGACTCATCCTCAACCACTACTCCTTCAACGGACAAAGAAACTTCTACTGACGAAAGAATAGGCATTCTTGAAAAGTATAGGGCAAAGAATTATCCGGGAATTGGTTCTTCAGGGGTAAGCTATATAGGAAAAGATTATCTTAACCAAGATTGTTTATATTATCGTCAGAAAGACATTCCTGATAATTGTCCATCCATAAGAGTTTTTAATGACGATCAAGCAGCGTGGATATCCTGTACCTTTATGACAATGAGTCAATTACATTCAAAGGGATTAGGATTTCCGTTTTACGAAGGTTGCAATACAAACGGAGTTGCATGGTATAACTCATTTTCGGGCGATAGTAGTTGCAAATATGGAGGAAAAGCGGGATTCCAAAGTCTTGTAAATGAGTATTTGGAATCAGGTCAAGAAAAACCGCTTGAAAATATTGTTTTATCCTTTTCTATACCAGGAGTTGATGCTGGTCATGTTATGCTTATTGATAATATATCAAAAGGACAGGATGGACAGCTTTATGTAACATTTAAAGACAATAATGATATTTGGGCGCAAAACGGATATGTTTATGCAGATAGCGGAACAATTGATTCGGCAATATATAAAATAAATAATATGCCATTTAAAACGGTTGATTATAATACATTTTTGAATAGTTATACATACGGAATGACATTGGTCGGTGCTGTTCTTCTTGGTTCAAAATAAGTCACTATAAAAATTTAATACCCCGTCTCTTTCATGAGACGGGGCTTTTGGCATTTATTTACTGGAATAAAATGTAAAATATCGCGGAAAAGTTGCTAATTATTACATTAACTTTGTTATTTTTGCAAAAGTAGTATAATTTTTTCACATTTTTGCTAAAATTATTCTTAGATTGGTCACATTGATTTAAGCAGTTCAAGCACAATGTCCTGCTGTTTCAAGGTGAGCTTATTCCAGTTGTCAAGCAGTTCACGCTGTCTGTCGGATATGACAATGGGCGTATTGTCAAAGGCGAAAAATTCCGATAGAGATATGTTGAACGCTTTACAAATACTCATGAGCGAAGGAATGGACGGATAAATATTCTTTTTGAACCACGAAGAAATCGTCGTCTGAGCAATACCCGACTCCTCCGAAAGACGATACTCTGTCCATCCGCGCTCCTCCTTTAATTGGAGTATGCGTTCTAAAACTGTAATATAATCACCCCCCTATTTACATATCTATATCGTTAATTTTATACGATTATTTGTTGACATATAATAATTATAATAGTATAATATTTACGAATATGCTTATTATATACAAAAAGGAGCATTTTTATGGAACAGAAAAAATCAAAGGTAATTATCATTTCAATCGTTGTTGCGCTTGTTCTTATTGTGGGGACTATCGCAACGGTATCTGTTGTGAGCCGGTCACAAAACGAGCCGACAAAGGTTGCAAGCCAGAAATTATCTCTCGGTCAGAAATTTCTCTTAGACCTTGATTATGAAAAGGCAGTTGCAGAATTCAATGCTGTAATCGAGATAGAGCCACGGAATGTTGACGCATACATAGGACTTGCCGACGCTTATATCGGATTGGGCGATGAAGAAAAGGCGATAGAAGCGCTCGAAAAAGGTTATGAGGCAACGGGTGATGAAACTATCAAAGCAAAGCTTGATGAGCTGAAAAGGGTTGAAGAAACAACGGTTGAGACTACTATTGCAGAAGTGACAACAACTCCTGAAATTACTACAACAGCAGAAGAAACGACAACTGTTCCTGAAACCACAACAACAGTTGCAGAGACGACTGCACCTGAGGTTACAACAACAGTTGCAACAACAACTGCACCGAAAGAGACAACAATTGTTATTACAACGACACAAAGTACAGGGAAAACGGAGAGAAAAGATTATAGCAATGGTTCATATCGTATATTTGAATACAACTCCAAGGGTCAGAGGATAAAAATAAGTTTTTACAGTTCGGACGGAACGCTTGAACAATATAATATATTAGAATATGATTCAAAAAATAATTTAATAAAAGAAAGCGCCTATACTTTGGACGGAACGCTCGCTTGTTATTGGACATACGAATATGATTCGAAAGGAAATGAAATAAAACAAAGTACATATAATCCTGACGGAACATTATATAGATATGGTATTACTACATATGATTCAAGCGGAAAAAAGATAAGAATAGATTGGTATAATGGTGACGGATTGGATATAGGTGTAACAATATACTAACCCAAGGAGGACAATAAAATGAAAACCAAAATAATATGCTACATAATTGACGCTGTTATACTCATATCGCTCATTGCGCTATGGGGTTATATCCTTGCGGTCGAACTGCCTATGAAATCAATAATCGCATTGGCACTTTGTTCTCTTGTATTGATAATACTCGGTACTGTTGTACTTTTTGTGGCAATAAAAAGTAAAGACGGTGAAAAAACAGAGGACAAGCCCGAGGAAGAAAAACCTGATGATTTGCCTGATATTGTCGGTTTAGCTGTAATTCCCGAAGTAGATGATACCGTTAGTGGTCCTGATACAGTATGTATTTTCGATCTACCTACCAAATGTTGTTCAAAAAGTAACGAATCAGGAAATGACGGCGATGAAACCGAAATGATTTTTGAACCCAAAAACAATTTTTATATCAAATTGCAGGATAAGTCAAACTCTGTAAAAACCTATGCGACATATTTTGTGGACGAGGCGATTATAGGAAGAAAGTCGGGCGAATGCAATATTGTCATCAGCGATGAAAAAAGCGTTTCACGGCGTCATTGCCGACTTTATGTTGAAGAGGGAGAAATAATGGTTGAAGACCTTACCACTCCCAACGGAACATATGTTAACGGAATCAAGCTTGAAGGCTCGTCAGTGAAGCTTTCAAGCGGAGACGAGCTGAAAATGGGCAGAGCAAAATTTATTGTCACGATAAATTAAGGAGGACTTATGCAGTTTTGTGAATATAGCAATACGGGAATTATAAGAGATATAAATCAGGATAGTCTGCTTGCCGTTTCATCGGGTGAGTCGGGACTTTTTGTCGTTGCCGACGGTATGGGAGGACATATCGACGGAGGATTTGCAAGTGATACAGTAAAAAAAGCCTGCCGTGAGTGGTGGGACTTTTCTTTTTGTAAAAGCACCGATATAGAGCTTTCTGACGCTGTCGACGGTATAAAAGAGGCGGTAGAATCCGCAAACGAAAAGCTTATTGCTTATATGGACGGCAAGGACGGTATATGCGGAACTACCGTTGCCGTTGTTTTTGTTCATAAGGGTGCTTATGCTGTAATGAATATCGGGGACAGCAGAATATATATGGCAGGCAGAAAAGGTGTGAGAAAAATTTCATTTGACCACACCTTGAATTCGTTTGAGGAGATAAAAGGTGTTGACAGCGCAGAAATCTCTTCAAAGGACAAGCTGACTCAGGCGGTCGGAGCGAAGGAACAGCTCAGCTGGTATTGTGCAACGGATAAATTAAAGGGCAACGAAAAATTTTTTATCTGCACCGACGGGGTTTATAAGCAGATGAATGAAAAAGAACTTTTCGGCGTTATCAAAAATTATTCCGATGATGAAACGATAAAAAAAGAGGTTGAAAAGCAGGTTATTCTAAACGGTGCTCCCGATAATTTCTCTTTTATCGCCGTAAATCTTGAAAAAGAAAAAAGCGATATTTCAAAAAAGCCGTTGATTATCGTTTCGGCAATAGCTGTCGCTTTGTTTATTCTTCTGGGAGTAATATCGGGCATTTCGGTTTTTGGCGGAAGTGATAACAATGCGCAGAAGGTGATGTCCGAGAAGCTGTCTTTAGGGCATAAATTTCTCTTGGACCTTGAATATGAAAAGGCTGTTGCAGAGTTCAATGCAGTTATCGAGATAGAGCCTCGTAATGTTGACGCTTACATAGGACTTGCCGACGCTTATATCGGTATGGGGGACGAAGAGAAGGCGATAGAAGCGCTTGAAAAAGGCTATGAAGCAACGGGCGATGAAGCTATCAGAGAAAAACTCAATGAGCTGAAAAAGCCCGAAGAAACGGCGGTTGAGACTACTGCTCCCGAGGTGACGACAACGGCAGAAGTGACAACAATGCCTGAAAATGAGAGGATACAAACTTATTATTTCGATGATGGTTCGTATGAAATACATGAATATGACGAAAAAGGATATTGTATAAAATCAAGCTGGTACAATGCCGGCGGCACGCTTAATGATTATTTGATATGTGAATATGACGAAAAAGGAAATTGTATAAAAGGAAGCGGATACAACCCCGACGGCACGCTTAACTATTATTGGATATGTGAATATGATGAAAGAGGAAATATGATAAAAGAAAGTTGTTACAACGCCGAAGGCACGCTTAGTGACTATTTTATATATGAATACAACGAAAAAGGAAATAGGATAAAAGAAAGCCGTTACAACCCCGACGGCACACCTATGACATAATAATGCTGAAAGCAGACTGACAATTAAAAGATTACAAATATATTTCACCCACGGAGGAATAAAAATGTTTACACCCGGCACACTTTTAAACGGAACATACAAAATCATAGAAAGAATAGGCTCAGGCGGAGGCGGAGAGGTATACAAGGCGTACCATACTCACCTTGATTGCTATGTTGCCGTCAAGCTTATCAAGGATAATATCAAGGGTAAGCTCAACGACCGAACCGAAGCGGATATTCTCAAAAAAATCAAACATACATATCTTCCGCAGGTTTATGATTTTGTCATCACCGATGAAGGCGATATCTATACCGTTATGGAATTTGTCGAGGGTTCTTCTTTTCAGGAGCTTTTATCCAACGGAAAGACCTTTACACAGTCGCAAGTCATAAAATATGCAAAGCAGGCTTGCGAGGCGCTCGGGTATCTTCATTCAAGAAAGCCTGCTATTGTCCACAGTGATATTAAGCCTGCAAACATTATGCTTACTCCCGATGACAATATCTGTATCATAGATTTCAATATCTCGTCGGTGCTGAGCGACGGCGGGGCTTTTGCTGTCGGCAAGAGCGACGGTTATTCTCCTCCCGAGCAATATATCAAAAAGAACTTTTCCAAAGCGGTAAAAGGCACGGATAGCCTTACTACCGAATTTATAACAGATACTCAGGCGGAAACCGATACCACAACAATAATCGATACAAATAATGAGAATACGGGCATTGATACCGAGGTAACAGAAAATAATGTTGAAAATGAAGTCAGACCTGTTTCAAAGGATAGTGTTGCGTCAAGCGGATTTGCCTCAAATGTTATAGTATCGCACGCTGTTGTTGACGAGCGTTCAGATGTTTATGCCCTTGGTGCAACGCTTTATCATCTGTTAAGCGGAAAAAGACCGAATAAATCTATCGACGGAGTTGTTCCGATAAAAAAGCTGGATGTTAATATAAGCTACGGAATGGAATGTATCATTTCAAAGGCAATGGATGAATCTCTCGATAAAAGATATCAGAATGCCGGCGAAATGCTTAAAGCGCTTGAAAACATTCATCAGATGGAAAAGGTTTATAAAAGCTTTGTTGCAAGAAACAGAATGGTATACGCCCTTCTTATTACCGCAACCGCAGGATTTTTTATACTTGCTTTTTCGGGATACAAGCGTATGGGAACAGAACGCGTCATTGCCTATAACGAATATGCAAAAACCGTTGAGCAGATGCGTATCGAAGGGAATACAGAAGGCTTTGACTCTGCATTTGAAAAGGCGGAGGCACTTTTTACGGACAGGCTTGACATTCACTATCAGAAAGCGTTGTTTATGTTCGAGCGAGGCGAATTTGACGAATGTATAGGCTATATAAGCGACATTCTTGCAAGTCACCCCGAGTATAACGACGACGCTGAAATAGGCGACCTCTTGTTTGTCAATGCAAACTGTTATTTTGAAAAAGAGGATTACAAATCGGCGATACCGAAATACAGGGCGGCAATAGATAAAAAATCGGATAACGGAGAATATTACAGAGATTATGCTATATCTCTGGCAAGAACGGGTAATACGGATAAAGCGTCCGAAGTTCTTGACAAAGCGATAGATTTAGGTCTGTCGGAAGAAAATATATGCCTTGTAAACGGTGAGATATTCTTTCTGAAAGAAAGCTATGAAAATGCCGAAAAGGAACTTCTGAACTGTATAAAAATATCGGAAGATGATTACATAAAGCAAAGAGCGTACATTCTTTGCAGTAAGGTTTATCGCATTTCAGAGCGTTATGAGGATAATATTGCTCTGCTTGAAGAAGCAATGAAAAAGCTCCCCGAGGGAAGACTTTATTCTGTCTATGAACTTCTTGCCGCCGAATATATGGATATGGGCAAAATATCGGGGGAAAAGGATTATTATCTTAAAGCTGTCGATATTTTCACCATTATGCAGGATAAAGGTATCGGCGGATACAGAATATCCGAAAATAAGGCTATTGCCTACTTTACAATAGCGGATTATGACCTTGCAAAAAAAGAACTTATAAAAATGAGGTCCGACTTCGGCGATAATTACCGCACTGAAATGTATCTTGCCTATGTTGAAAACGGAATTCAGTCACAAAAGGATAATAACAAAAGAAATTATTCCGATTTTATCGGGTATTACAAAAAGGCGAAGGCTCTTTATGAAAAGCAGGCAAAGGCGGGCGAAACCGATATGGAAATGCTTGCTCTTGACGACGCTTATGAACAGCTTAAAAACGGCAACTGGCTTTAAGGGGTGACGGTATGATAGAGTTTATAAAAAATCTTACAATGGGCGAAGTGATGTTTTACGGCGGAATAATAGGCGGAGGACTTTGCGTTATCGCAATGCTTGTGGGTATACCGCTGACATCGCTCGGGAAAAAACAGGTAAAAAACAAAATAGATAAGGAGTATTGATATGGAAAAGAAGTCAAAAATTATAATTATTTCAATCGTTGTTGCATTTGTTCTTGTTGTGGGGACTATCGCAACAGTATCTCTTGTGAGCAAATCGTCAAACGAGCCGACAAAGGTTGCAAGTCAGAAATTATCTCTCGGGCATAAATTTCTTTTGGACCTTGAATATGAAAAGGCTGTTGCGGAGTTCAATGCGGTTATTGAGATAGAGCCACGGAATGTTGACGCTTACATAGGACTTGCCGACGCTTATATCGGCTTGGGCGATGAAGAAAAAGCAATAGAAGCACTCGAAAAAGGTTACGAAGCAACGGGCGATGAAGCAATCAAAGCAAAGCTTGATGAGCTGAAAAGGGTTGAAGAAACAACCGCAGAGGTTACTACAACACCTGAGGTGACGACAACCCCGCCTGAAACGACAACAGTAGAAACAACTACAACTCCCGAGGTTACAACTACTGTTGCGGAGACTACAACAACAGTTGCGACGACAGCGAAAAAATCAGGCCGGACGGAGAGAAAAGATTATAGTTGGGGATATATAATAAAAGAATACGATGCAAATGGAACATTGATAAAAGAAAGCAGCTATAATAAAGACAATTCTCCCACAAGTATACGTGAGTATCATTCTAATGGAAACAAAAAAAGGGAAACAACATATGATAACTCAAAAGGATATCTTGAACTGATAGTTGAATATGATTTGGATGAAAAGATGATAAAATCAAGTCGTTACAACGCCGATGGAACACTTAACAATTTTTACATATATGAATATAATTCGGACAAAATCAAAATAAAAGAGACTGAGTATAGGGGCGATGGAAAACTGAAAGGAATATTCGAATATACTTCCACTGGGAAATGGTATAAATATAGTGTTTATAAAAAAGATGGTACACTTGATCATTATCTCATATATGAAATAAAGGAAGGTCAGTATAAAGCAACTGTTTACAACCCCGACGGCACACCAAGGTATCATTAACAGAAAGGACTTGAAAAAATATGGCATACATACTTTACTTCAACTTTAAAGAAAAGGTCTGCGAATTCCCTTTGCCTCCTGTCAACAACAGAACGATAAGCATAGATATATCTCAGTTTTCGGGTGAAAAGGGAATAATCAACTTTGAAATATTTGACAGCGTATGGAGAATTGTCAAGAGCGATGATTTTATCATAATGCTTGATAAAGAGCCGATAGAAGAAAAAGAGCTCAGCGACGGTGACACATTTATCATAAAACAGAAAAGGGGAAACCTGCAATTTGCCCTGCTCGCTCTCAGAACATCCGAAAACACAACAGAATACCGCAAATGGAAGCTTTCGGGAGTGAACGCCATATCCATAGGAAAAGACAGTGATTGCAACATAGTCTATGTTGAAAAATTAGTCAGTCATAAGCACGCTTTGCTCAAAAGAAACGGGGCAAACTTTGTTCTTGTCGACAGCAGTACCAACGGAACATTCCTCAACGGCAAAAAGGTCAACGGAGAAGTCACACTCAAAATTTTTGACACGATATATATTTTCGGACTTAAAATAATCTATCTCGGGGACTATATTGCAACGAACAAGATACTTGAAGTGAACACTACTCTTGAAGAGGCTGTTGAATTTTCAAACGAGTATGCTCCCTTTGAGGATAATTCAAACTTTTCCCGTTCTCCGAGAAGAACAGAACCGCTTGACAGTGAGCTTATCGAGATTGAGGCTCCGCCGTCAAAGCAAAAGCTGAACAATCAGCCCCTTATTTTTATTATCGGTCCGTCGGTCACAATGCCGTTGCCGATTATGATTTCGGTCATCATCAATCTTATGTCGTCGGGCGGAAATTCAAATCCGCTTATGTATCTTGGAACAGTGATTTCTGTTGTCTGCTCAGGATTTATCGGAGCGGGCTGGGCTCTTGCGCATCAGATATACAACAAAAAGACAGTAAAAAAGGAAGAAAAAAACAGAGTAGAAGCTTATGGCGCATACATAGATAAGAACGAGCGTCTGCTGACAGAAAAACAGGGAAAAAACAAGCGTATTCTCAGCGAACAGTTTTTATCCTCAGACGACCTTATGAGCAAAATTCTGTCCGACCGCACTAGCCTCTGGAATAGGAATTTTCATCACAGCGATTTTACAAGAATACGCCTCGGAACAGGCAAAGTCAAGCTCCCGAATGAAATATCTGTTCCCAAGGAAAGATTTTCGATGACCGATGACGAACTTGCCGATAAGCCGAGAGAACTTTATGACAAATACAAGATGATGGAGGATTGCGCCTATACCTGCCAACTTAACGAGCAGAAGATATGGGGCGTTATCGGCGACCACGACAAAGTTTCGGAAACAGTAAAAAATATTGCTATCCAGCTTTCCGCGCTCCATTGCTACACCGATGTCAAGATAGCTCTTTTTTGCAAGGAAAACGAAAGGGAGAACTATATGTGGATGAAGTGGCTCCCGCATATCTTTTCGCCCGACAGAAAGGTGAGAATGTTCGCTTCCGATTCGATTTCAAACAAAAATGTCTGCGATTATTTAGGCGGAGAACTGCGTTCAAGAGAAGAGCGCGTAAAAGAGTCCGACTCTGAAAAAGCGTTATTTCTTCCGCTTTATTTTGTTATCTGCACAGACAAGAGCGTGTTTGAAAAAAGTGCAATAAACAAGTATATCACAAATAATCAGAACTTAGGGTTTGTTTTTATTCTTGCCTATGAACAGATGGACAAGCTCCCTAATGAGTGTAAAGTTGTTATACAAAACGACAGAGATTATAGCGGAGTGTATATGCTGTCGTCGGCAATAGACGAGACAAACAGCGTTAAATTTGATTCGGTCAACAGCTCTGTTGCAGAAAGATATGCGCGCGCTGTGAACGGATATTATGTCACCGAATTCGGAAACGGCGAAATACCCGTTTCTGTTGATTATCTCGATATGCTCGGCATAGGCAGATATGAGCAATGGAACCTTATCAGAAAATATAAAGAAAATCGTTCATACGAAAGCATTTCATCTTTGATTGGAGTAGGAACAGGCAACAGACCTGTTTATCTTGACATCAGCGAAAAGATGCACGGACCTCACGGTCTTATCGCAGGTACGACAGGTTCGGGCAAGAGTGAGACCATTCAGACCTTTATCCTTTCTCTTATCCTGAATTACAGCCCCGATGAAGTTGCATTCATTCTTATCGACTACAAGGGAGGAGGAATGGCAGCAGCGTTTGACGGAATACCGCATCTTGCAGGAATAATCACTAACCTCGGAGATTCATCGGAGGACGGCGCTATTGACGAAAATCTGACAAGACGCGCGCTTATTTCAATTAAAAGCGAAATAAAACGCCGACAGAAAATCTTCAACAGATATAAGGTGAACCATATAAATCAGTACATAAAGCTGTACCGCAACGGAGATGCCGAGGAAGCGTTGCCTCATCTTATTATTATATCCGATGAATTTGCCGAACTCAAAAGAGAACAACCTGAATTTATCAAGGAACTTGTAAGTACCGCGCGCGTCGGACGAAGCCTCGGCGTTCACCTTATCCTTGCAACGCAGAAGCCTGCGGGCGTTGTCGATGATGAAATATGGAGTAACTCCCGTTTCAAGATATGCCTTAAAGTTCAGGATAAGCAGGATAGTATAGGTATGCTCAAACGCTCGGAAGCGGCTTATCTTGTCAATACGGGAAGAGCCTATATGCAGGTCGGCAATGACGAAATTTTTGAAATGTTCCAGTCGGGATATTCGGGCGCTGAATATTATCCTTCCGATGAGTATGTTTCGGCAAAGGATAAGGAAGTCGTAATGATTGACCTTGACGGAAGCGTCATAGAAGAAAACGCTATGTCAAAAAACGGCATTTCAAGCGGCATATCTCAGCTTAAAGCGGGCATTGATTATGTAATAGAGATTTCAGAGAAATACGGAATAAAACCGACAAGAAAGCTCTGGAAAGAATGTCTGCCGTCGCTTATAGGACTTGAAAAAATTGATTGCAGCAATATTGATTTTTCAAAAGGACTTATTTCTGTTTTCGGAATGGTTGACAATCCCGAAAGGCAGGACAGATATCCTGCCGTTATCGACATATCAAAAACTTCAAATATACTTGTTCTCGGTATGGCAGGAAGCGGAAAATCAACCCTTTTGCATACATTTATTTACTCTCTTGCAACGCATTATTCTCCTGATGAATTTCAGTTCTATTTTCTTGATTTTTCAAGCAGAACCGCAAGAAAGTTTGAAAAACTTCCTCATTGCGGAGGAGTTGTTTTACAGGAAAACGCAGAGCATATAGAAAGACTCTTCAAGCTCATTGATTCCGAAATGAGTGAAAGAAGAAAGATTTTTGATGAAAAGGGAGTCGGCGGATGGAGTGAATATGTCAAATCGGGTTCTATGCCGATGATTCTCGTTGTCATAGATAACTATGTCGCATTTGCCGAAAGCTACCCCGAAATATCCGAAAAGCTTTTTTCTCTTTCGTGGGAATGTCTTAAATACGGTATCCAGTTTGTATTTTCACAGCTCAATACAAACGGTATTCCTATGAAGATAAGACAGAATATAGGAAATTATATTACGCTCAGACTTCCCGGAAAATATGATTATTCAGATTCGCTCGGCGGTTCTCCGGATTTTGTTCCTTCAAAATATATCGGAAGAGGTATCATCAAAGAGGACGGCTTGCTTGAATTCCAGACTGCCGTTCCGTTTGAAATAAGCGATGAAACAGAAAGAACAAAATACATAATCAACGAATTTGAAAATATCGCCGAAAAATATAAAGATTGCAGCAGAGCGAAGAAAATACCCGTTATTCCCAGAAATGAAAGCTATGCCGAATTTTATGAGAAGAATAAATCCGCTCTGGCAGTTCCGGTAGGATACAATACCGACGACATCGGGGTGATAAGCGAAAAAATTTCGGATATGTTCTGTCTTGCCGTCGGAGCAAATGAGGTGAAATCCATTTCACTTGTGTTTAATAATTTTATTTATGCCGCACAAGCATTTAACGCGGAAATATGGTATTTCAAGACAAAGACCGATATACTCTGTTCTTCCGACGGAATAACAAAGATATATAATTCGGAAGATATTGCAAAAATGCTCAACGATTTGCAGATTAACTATGAGAAAAGGTCTGAAATCAGAGGAAAATACAAGAATTCCTGCTCCGAAGCTCTTCTTGAAGAAAAACTTATTGAAGAAATGGGAATGCTTTATATCTTTATTGATGATATGGCAGAATTCTGTAACATTGTTTACAGCACATCTTATGAAGAAGAGATTTTCAGCTTTGTTGAAGAGACATTCAAATATGGCGCTCATAGGGGAGTTTGCTTTATTGCCGGTTTTGAATCAAATCGATATGGGGATACCATATACAAAGACGCCTGCAAAAATTTCCTTATGAATAAGGCTGTTATACATCTCGGCGGACAACTTGGCAGACAGAAGCTCTTTGTTTCGTCTCTGAGCTATTCACAGCAGGAAAAAATCCTTGATTATAATGTCGGTCACATATATGACGGAACATCAGAAAGGCAGATATTTATTCCTTTATCAGAAAAGGAGGATTGAAATGCTTGATATATATATCTATGAGCCTGATGCAGAACTTCGCAGACGAATTCATGAATACTGCTTTGAATATCTTATCCGCAACGATATACCGTCCGAGATAAAAACTATCACAGCTAACGAAAAAGAGGCTGAAGAGGCTTTTTCCCAAGAGGAGTTTCAATCGATTTTTATAATATTCTGCGATAAATTCACCGACACTCTCATAACGGCTCTCAGAAAGAAAAATAAGGACAGCTATGTGATTATAACGGCGAACGACTTTAACGATATTGTAACTTATATGAAGCCGGGGCACAGACCGTCGGGATTTATCATCAAACCTCTAACTAAAAACGATATAAATAAGCTTATGGGCGATATCATGTCGGACTATAATTCAAAAAGGCATGACAATCTTAATGATTGTTTCAGATTTAAATTGAAATCTACCGAATACAACATTCCATATGACGCTGTTCTTTATTTTGAAAGCAATAATAAAAAAATGATAGCAAGGACAGCAGAAAAGGAATATTTCTTTTACAGCTCGTTTGATGAATTGCAGAATGTCCTGCCCGATGGCTTTATAAGAATTCATAAAAGCTATATCGTAAATGTTGCGCATATAGAATCGATAAACTATTCCGATAATGAAATATTTATGGATAACGGTATGAGCATATATTTTTCAAGGACATACAGAAGCATTGTAAAGGAATGTTTCAATGCCAAACCCGAAATTATAAAATAGAGAAAGGAGTGCTCTTATGAATAAAGTTCTGGTCGAAATTGTTTCTCCGTCAACGGCAAGAAGCTACGAGTTCTGGATTTCAAAGCAGATGACAGTCAAAGAGGCGCTTGATATCTGCGTTGCCGAAATCTGCGCAAGAGAAGGCAACAACAATATTGTTCCCGAAAACGGAAAGCTTGCCCTTTTTTCTCAAAGGCTGGGCATAGCGCTTAATGAAAACTATACCGTTTCTCAGTCGGGTATATGCGGCGGAGATAAATTAATGATAGTGTAAAGGAGTAATTCTAATGGAACAGAAAAAATCAAAGGTAATTATCATTTCAATCGTTGTTGCGCTTGTTCTTATTGTGGGGACTATCGCAACGGTATCGGTTGTAAGCAGGTCTTCAAACGAGCCGACAAAGGTTGCAAGTCAGAAATTATCTCTCGGGCATAAATTTCTTTTGGACCTTGAATATGAAAAGGCTGTTGCGGAGTTCAATGCGGTTATTGAGATAGAGCCACGGAATGTTGACGCTTACATAGGACTTGCCGACGCTTATATCGGCTTGGGCGATGAAGAAAAGGCAATAGAAGCACTCGAAAAAGGCTATGAAGCAACGGGTGATGAAACAATAAAGAAAAAACTTGATGAGCTGAAAAAGCCCGAAGAAACAACGGTTGAAACTACTGTCCCCGAAGTGACGACAACAGCAGAAGTGACTACAATGCCTGAAAATGAGAGGACATACACTTTTAATTTTAATGATGGATCTTATCTTATACGAGAATATGACGAAAAAGGAAATATTATAAAAGATAGCTATTACAACGCCAACGGCACGATTAGAAAATATTTAATACGAGAATATGACGAAAAAGGAAATGAGATAAAATCAAGCTCTTATAACGCCGACGGCACGCTTGTAGGTTGTCAAATAAATGAATATGACGAAAAAGGAAATATGATAAAATCAAGCTTTCACAACGCTGACGGCACTTGTCGATACTACCTTATACGAGAATTTGACGAAAAAGGAAATGAGATAAAATTATGCCGTTACAACTCCGACGGCACGCTTAATTACTATGACATATATGAATATGACGAAAAAGGAAAAAAGATAAGATCAACCTCATACAACCCCGACGGTACACCGAGGTAACATCATTCTGTGAAGAAACATAAAACAATCCCGAACCTTAATCGGTTCGGGATTTTTTTCATCAATTCTTTATCTGCGTTGAAACAAGGCTTTCTCCGCAATAGATT
>CALZLD010000015.1 GCA_945788225.1 uncultured Clostridia bacterium | reverse complement strand
ACGCACCACCCTTTTTCTGAAATAAAATGCTTATTTTGTATTTACTCCTGTCGAGCCGAAACCGCCATCGCCCCGTTCTGTTTCGGGCAAGGTATCGGTCAATGTCATATCCTCGATGATTACGGGAGTAATCACCATCTGCGCTATACGCATACCGTTTTCTACGACAAAATCCTCCTTGCCGTTATTTATAAGCGCAACGCATATCTCTCCTCGGTAGTCGCTGTCTACAACGCCTACGCCGTTTGCAAGAGCTATCCCCTTTTTTGAGGCAAGTCCGCTTCTTGCATAAATCATAACGGCTGTGTTTTTGTCGGCGGCAACGGCAATGCCGGTCGGTACTACGGCAATCTTCCCTTTATGAATTATAACGGGACTTTCAACGCAGGCGCAAAGGTCATAGCCTGCGCTCCCCGATGTCGCTCTTTCGGGGACTTTTGCCCCGTCCTTCAAAAGTTTAACATTCATTATTCAATACCTCTGTAATAAAGTCCCCTTGTGAAATTTTCATAAGGGTTCTTTCCTTTTTCAAAGATTTCTATTGCCTTGTTTATTTCGTCGGCTGTTTCATTCTCAAAGAGCATTGACACAAAATCGACATTCTTAATATCCTGCTTTTTATCGGCAAGGCAAAGAGTGTCGCAGTTGAGTATCTCTGCATAGTCCTTTGTGCAGGCGACTTCAAACTCCCGTCCTGTTCGGTCACGGAGTATTTTTCTGCACCCCTTACAGCCTACCTGCGATTTTATCGGGCAGTTTCTTGTGAGCATAAGAGGCAGTTTTCCGTGAACGATTATTCCGCGGGGAATGTCCGCTCCGAGTGAAGCTATCTGCGACAGTTTAAGCTCAAACGAAAGCTCTGTATCAACTGCGCCGAGAGCCTTTATCTCCCTTAAAGAATATGAATTTGCAATGTTCATTCCATATCCCGAATGACAGACAAAGCCTAATCTTCCTGCGGTTTCAAGGTGAGAAATATTATTGCAGTATGCGTGACGAAAACCTTTGTCGTACGCTTTTTTAAGCTGTTCACGGACGCTGTTTTCGTCCGTTATAAACCTTGGCGGTGAGAGCAGAATTTTCTCATTGGGAGAGATTTTTTCATACTCTTTAAGTGGCAGAACAATTTCTTTTATACTATCCGAAAGCCCTTTAATCTGCTCGGCTTTTTTAAGATGTACCCTTATATGCGGTTTTTCCGTTACTATATGCTTTTCGGAAGGTGTAACTCTTTCGGGGAAAGACTTTATCTCTTTTTTCTCACAAAGCTTTTCCGAGAGAGCGTCCGTAGCTTTTCTTCTAAGGTCGTTTATTTCCGAAACGGTCATAAAAAGTCCGCTTTCGATTTCTGTTCTTATCTCACCTGCAAAAAAAGGCGTTCCGCCAAGCTTTGACAGCTTATTCTCAACATATTTTTCATCGAGTGGGACGCTTTCCGCCTCTTGCGGAATGTTGCCCGTAACGGTGACGGAAATATTGTCGCAAATTGCTTTAAGCGTTACATTCTGTCCGCGAAAAACCTTCATTTCAAGGTCGAGCTTTTTTCTCGGGACATCTCTGCGATAAAGTTCCCGCAAAGTCGGAAGAACATCTTTTGCCGAGGTGACATCGTCCTTTTCTCTTATGCCGAACATATTTTTACCCAAGTTGCCGTGAAGATAACCGTTTGTAAAACCGCTCCGCGAAAAGACGGCTCTTAATGTGTCCATATCGGGAGCAGTTCCGTCAAGGGATTTTTTCAATGCGTCAACGGCGGCGGCAACATATTCGGGGCGTTTCATTCTGCCCTCTATTTTGAATGACGAAACTCCCGCGTCGGCAAGAAGCTTTATTTCGGGGATATATGAAAGGTCTTTCAGCGACAATGCGTGATAAGGGGAATTATCCGCCGAAAATGGCAGACGACAGCTTTGCGCGCAAAGTCCTCTGTTTGCGCTTCTTCCGCCTATCATTGCGGACATAAAGCATTGTCCCGAAACGGACATACATAACGCTCCGTGAACAAAAACCTCCACCTCAATGGGCAAAGAACAGATTTCCCTTATCGTTTCTATGGAAAGTTCTCTTGAAAGGACTACTCTTGAAAAGCCCATTGAAAGAGCCTTTCTTGCGCCGTCTGCTGTGTGAATAGTCATCTGCGTTGAAGCGTGCAGGGGCATATGGGGCAGGGCGGTTTTAACAGCCGAAAAAACACCTAAATCCTCAATAATAAATGCGTCCACTCCTATTTCTGCGGAATGGACTGCAACTTTTAAAAGGTCTTTGAAATTGTTGTCGAAAACAACGGTGTTTATCGCCTGATGAACGGCTACTCCGTTCTTGTGGCAATAGTCTACCGCCTCTTTGAGCTCCTCATCGGAAAAATTCGTCGCATTCTGTCTTGCGGAAAATTCCTTCGCTCCGAGATATACAGCGTCCGCGCCGCATCTTACTGCGGCGTATACGCTCTCAATGCTCCCCGCAGGAGCCAAGATTTCGGGATTTTTCATAAAAACCTACTCTTTCACAAAGCTTGAAAATCTTGTGTACTGACCGTCCCACACAAGCTCGACGGTACCCGTTTCGCCGTGTCTGTTCTTTGCGACGATACATTCCGAAACATTCTGCTTTTCGGTCTCTTTATTGTAATAAGCGTCACGATAGAGCATAATTACAATGTCAGCGTCCTGCTCTATTGAACCCGACTCACGAAGGTCTGAAAGCTGGGGGCGATGGTCTGTTCGGCTTTCGGGACCTCTGGCTAACTGAGAAAGCACAATAACGGGAACATCAAGTTCCTTTGCCATAAGCTTTAACTGTCTTGTGATTTCAGAAACTACGGCTACTCGGTTGTCGCCCTTTATCTTTGCCGACTCCATAAGCTGTAGGTAGTCGATAACCACAAGTCCGAGATTTTTTATTCTTCTGAGCTTTGCTTTCATCTGGGGGACGGTTATTCCGCCCACATCGGAGAGAAAAATCTCGGTCTGAGAAAGCACTGCCGCTCCGACAGAAAGGCGCTCCCATTCTTCGGGAGTGATATTACCTGTTTTAAGACTCTGGCTGGGGACTCTCGATTCGGAGGACAACATTCTCGTAACAAGCTGTTCGTTGGACATTTCGAGCGAAAATACAGCCGCTTTCAGATCCTTGTTTTTAAGGCAGACATTTGTCACAATATTTAAAGCAAATGCAGTCTTTCCCATACCGGGTCTTGCCGCAACAACGATAAGGTCCGACTTATTAAGTCCCGTTATCGTTCTGTCAAGGTCCGAAAATCCGCTTTTTGCTCCGAGATATTTTTCTCTGTCCTCGCCGCTTATTTTTTTGAGGTTGTCAAAAACCGCTACAAGCGCGTCGTCAAGCTTTGTAAAGCCGTGGGACTCTTTGCCTCTTCTTATATCGTAAATTCTTTGCTCGGCAAGGTCAAGAAGAGCCGAGGATTTCTCTCCGCCCTCCATAGCCGCCGACGCTATCTCCTGCATAGCCTCGATAAGTGCGCGCTTTTCGTATTTATCCCTTACTATTTCGCAGTAGTCCTTGATATTTTCGGTGGAGGGGACTTCGTCCATAATCGAAAGAAGATACCTCTTTCCATCGGCGGCGGTAGCGAAAACTCCTTCCGCAACAGCGTCGTTGAGGACGGTCATAGCGTCCGCCTTTTCGCCAAGGGTAAACTTATTGACTATAATCTGGAAAAGCTTTTTGTGATTTTCCTCCGAGAAATACTCCGCCTTCATCGTTTCAAGAATTTCAGAAACGGCGTTGGGATTTAAAAGCATCGCTCCGAGGACGGTCTGCTCATACTCGATACTGCGCGTAGAGTCGTTGTCCTTTATACTGTCAAAATTCATCTTAGTTTTCCTCTGTAACTTCTACCGATACCGAAGCCGAGATACCCGTATAAAGCTTGATTTCGGCGGTGTATGTTCCGAAAGCCTTGATGTCGGCAACGCTAATCTTCTTCTTTTCAACCTTAACGCCCAGCTGTTTTGAGATTTCGTCGGCGATATTAGAGGCTGTCACAGAGCCGAAAAGCTTTCCGCCCTGACCTGCCTTTGCCTTTAAGGTAACCTTTTTGCCCTTCAACTTTTCGGCAAATTCAAGAGCCTCTGCTCTTGCAACATCAATCTTGTGCTGTTCGGACGCTTTTTTTCCGTTGAGCAAGGACATATTTTCGGGCGTTGCCTCAACGGCAAGCTTTTTGGGCAAAAGAGAATTTCTTGCAAATCCGTCCGCTACTTCTTTTACCTCGCCTGCTTTTGCGGTACCCTTGACATCCTGAATAAATATAACTTTCATTTTTTATTCCTCCTGTGATTTTCTCATATCCGTAACGGTGTAACCGTCATAGTCAAATAATGTTTTGTCGCCCTTTTCACCGTATTCAATAAGATATTCGGCATAGAGCTTTTCGTCCTTATCATAGAACGATATATCGCGAAGCTTTCCCTCGCCCGTCAGAAAAAGACATTTTTCGTCCCCCGTTGTATAAATCTCCGTCAAACTTCCGTCATCGTTTGTGACGCTGTAAGTCGGAGCGTCTTCACCCACAAGCTGTGCAACGGTGGCAATAAAGTCAATATCGGCACTCATAACCTCATCGTGAGCGTTTTCTATGGGGTATATTGCGGCACGCTTTTCGATGTCGTCAACAACGATGTAACTATCGGAAGTTTTAATAAACCTTGCCGAATAGCCGTCATATTCAACCCGTCTTACCTCTTTATCTCCCTTGCGGAAATACTCTGTAACTCCCGTTTCGCCGTAAATGCAGGAAATGGTTTTTATGTAGAAATCTTCGCCGCTTGTTACCGCCTGCGATATTTCCTCTTTTGCCTGCATAAAGCTTTGGGCATTTCCGAAAAGCTTTTTCTGTGAGCAGGAGCAGAGAGTGAAGGTCAACGCAAAAAAGAGGAAAACCGCCGTTATTTTTTTTAGTTTCATATTAGCTTATCTCACTTTTATGTTCGTCAATAGCGCTGACAAGAGCCGCCTTTGCCTCGGCAAGAGTTACCCCTTCAAGCTGAGCGCCCGCCATTGTCTGATGTCCGCCGCCGCCTAATTTTTCCATAATTACCTGAACATTCATAGCACCTAATGACCTTGCGGAAAAGCAAGCCATTCCGTTATTCATATAGATAACGAAAGCCGCGTCTACTCCTGCGATACCTAAAAGCTCGTCCGCCGCCTGCGGAGCAACAACTCTTATATCGTCAATGGGAATATCGTTTATTGAAATCGCGCAACGCTCATAAATCTCAGCGTTTGCCACAAGCTTTGTCTTTTCGTGATAGCTTTCCATTGAGTTTGCAAACAAAGAACGCACCGCAACGGTATCGGCGCCCATTTTTCTAAGGTACGCCGCCGCCTCGAAGGTTCTTACGCCCGTTCTCATAACAAAGCTTTTTGTATCAAGCATAATACCTGCAAGAAGAGCTTCCGCCGCATACTGACTTAATTTGCCTGCCTCGCCGAAATACTGAACAATCTCTGCAACCATTTCAGAAGCGGACGAAGCATAAGGCTCGTGGTGGAAGATAACTGCGTTTTCGATATAATTTGTCACCTTGCGGTGATGGTCGATAACAACAACCTGCTTTGCCTTTTCATAAAGCTCCGACGATTCGACAATATCTTTGTTGTGGGTATCCACAATGATAAGGAGCGATGTGGGGGTTATCTCGGCTATAGCCTCTTCGGGAGTGATGAAAAGGTCGTCGGCGTTTTCGTCCATCTCGTTTATTCTGTCGATAAGAGATGTGGCAAGGCTCTGCTCGGTATTGACAACGACATTCGTTGTTTTGCCTAGGTTTCTTATTGCCTCGGCAATACCTACCGCCGAGCCTACGCTGTCAAGGTCGCCGAAACGGTGCCCCATAACATAAACGGAGGTGCTTTCCTCGATAAGTCCCAGAAGACCTTTGGCTATCATTCTGGTCTTTACCTTGGTCTGTTTTTCTATTCCCTGGGATACTCCGCCGAAGAAACGGTAGTCGCTTTCGGTCTTTACAGCCGCCTGGTCTCCGCCTCTTCCCAGAGCCATATCAAGCGCCTGCTTTGCATAGCTTTCACATTCTTCGAGGGTTTCTCCCCTGCCGACGCCTATTGAGAATGTTACGCTGAGTTTATCGTCAACGGAAATCTGTCTTGCCTTATCGAGTATCTTGAAGCGGTCGTCTATTATCTTCTGCAATTTCTGCTCCTCGATAATGACAAAAAATCTGTCGCTCGATGTCTTGCGGAGTATTCCGCCCGTTTCTTCGATAAAGCCTTCCATAAGCTTTTCTATCTGAATTAAAACTCTCGCCTTGTCGCTTTCCTTTATGCTCTGCAAAAGGTCTTCATAGTTATCGACAGACGCTAAAAGTACGGCAGGTCTTGTGTTCTTGAAATTTTCCTCTAAGAGAACAAAGTCGGTAACATCTTCAAAATAAAGCATTGTAAGCTCTATTTCTCCCTTTTTGTTGCGTGAGGCGAAAACGCGGTAATATCTGTCCTTATAGTCGATTACGGTACCTTGTCTTGTGTTCGCTTTTTCAATGTCAACCTGGACAATCGACTGAATGTTCACGCCGAAAGGGTCCGCCGTATCATAGATATATTCGGTAAATCTTCTGTTGAACCAGACTATCTTGCCTGCGTCGTCGATGATTATTGTAGGAGCGGGAAAGTTATATATAGTTTCACGCTCTGTATTGTTTATCTGCTCGTCAACCTCGGCGACATATCTATGGATATTCCTTTGCGCCGCAACAAACTGCATTATAAATACAAAGCTGACAAGAGCCGTCACAAAAAGCATTGTCCAGGATAAAAGCTCGTTTTCTTTTATAACTATCGCCGCCGAGCAGAACGCCGTGAAGATAAGCGCCGCACCCGTCACCTGAAACAACAGCCATTTTTTGCCTTTCATAATGTCACCGCCTTTTTATCTGCGTTCCCGATATTACAAATCCTGCAAAACGGGCAAAATCATCGGGCTTCTCTTTGTCTTGTGATAGATATAGTCGGAAAGGCTGTCTTTAAGCCTTGACTTTATCGCGTTTCTGTCGCTTGTTCCGCCCGAAAGACAATCTTCAAGCTCAGCTACAAGAATATCTCTTGCGCCCGTCATAAGCTCTTCCGACTCGCGCACATACACAAACCCTCTTGAAATAATATCGGGGCCTGCAAGTATCTGTCCGTTTTCAAAGTCGATAGAAGCGACTGCTATAATAAGTCCGTCCTCGGCAAGATGCTTTCTGTCGCGGAGAACTATTGCCCCAACATCGCCGACGCCGAGACCGTCGACAAGAACTCTGCCTGCCGATACCTGCCCTGTAATCTTAATGTCGGTGCCGTCCGTTTCAATGACATTTCCGTTTGAGCCTATTATGATATTTTCCTCGGGGATACCCATAGCAACGGCTGTCTGAGCGTGCTTTTTAAGGTGCTTGTACTCGCCGTGAACGGGAATGAAGAATTTAGGCCTTGTGAGAGCCATAATGAGCTTCTGCTCGTCCTGACAGGCATGTCCCGAAACATGAACATCATACATCGACTCATAGATAACCGTTGCGCCAAGACGCATAAGCTCGTTGACAACCTTGGTCACAAGCTTTTCGTTGCCGGGAATGGGCGTTGCCGAAATAATGATATAGTCAAGGGGAGTGATGGAAACTTTCTTGTGGTCGTTCATCGCCATTCTTGACAATGCGGACATAGGCTCGCCCTGACTGCCCGTTGTTACAATGACAATCTGTTCGGGCGAATATTTATTGATAAGGTCTATATCAATGAGTATACCGTCGGGAGCGTCAAGATAGCCGAGTTCAATAGCTGTATTGATGACATTCACCATACTTCTGCCCGAAACGGCAACCTTTCTGCCGTATTTCACCGCGCAGTTGATAACCTGCTGGATACGGTGGATATTCGACGAGAATGTAGCTATGATTATTCTTTTTGTTCCTGCCGACTCGAAAAGCTTGTCGAATGCAAGTCCGACTGTACGCTCGGTCTGGGTATAACCTGCTCTTTCGGAGTTGGTAGAATCGGACATAAGCGCAAGAACGCCCTTGCTTCCAAGCTCGCCAAAACGGGCAAGGTCTATTATTCCGCCCTCAATGGGGGTATAGTCAACCTTGAAGTCCCCCGTGTGAACGACTACTCCAGCAGGAGTGTGGATAGCAAAACCGCAGGCGTCGGGAATAGAGTGGTTTACTCTTATAAACTCAACCGCCATACAGCCCATTTTGACAATCTGCCCCGGCTTTGTCACATTGAGCGAAACCTCACCCAACAGATTATGCTCTTTGAGCTTGCCCTCGATAAGTCCTATGGTGAGCTTTGTTGCATAAACGGGAGCCTTTATCTTTTTGAGAAGGTAGGCAAGTCCGCCTATGTGGTCCTCGTGACCGTGGGTGATGACAATTCCGCGGAGCTTTTCAATGTTCTGCTCGATATAGGTAAATTCGGGGATGACGATGTCTACTCCGTAAAGCTCGGTATCGGGGAAGGCAAGTCCGCAATCGACAATGAACATATCGTTTGCACATTCAAAAACGGTGAGGTTCTTGCCTATCTCGTTAAGTCCGCCGATGGGAATTATTTTAAGGGGAGTGTTTCTTCCGCCCTTATACATTGTTTCGAGAATATCTCTGCTATGCCCCTGAAAATCATTTGCCGTGAGGGTGTTACTCTGCTTTTTTGTGTTTTGTTTGGAATTTTTCTGTGCAGTCTTTTTTGTAGTCTTCTGCTCTTTTTTGTTCTCTGTCTTTTTCTTTGGCTGAGCAGGCTTTTCATTCTTGCGGAGCTTCTGCTTCTTTTCGGCTTTTTCTGCCTTCTTGCGCTCGTTCATCATAGCCTCGTATTCGGCAAAGCTTGACGCTTTTTGCTGAACGGGTTTTCTCTGCACGCGCTGTTCAGCTGACTTTCTTCCAAAATCTGCCATTTGCTTTTGAGTATTATTCTTTTTTTCCAAATTCTGACCGCCTTTCGGTATATGTTCCGAAGCACGCTTTAAACCGTCACGGAGTGCCTCTGCCTTGTGCATATCGCCTCTCCCCAAAGCGCGCGGAACTGTTTTCATTTTATATTGTGTATGTATATATTTAAAGGGTACGCTCCCTCAAATCCTAAAAAATCAATATATATTCTACCACAACGGCGGTAGTTTGTCAAATGGCGGAAAACACGACTTTTTGTCAAAAACCGTATTTTCCGCACGCATTTTAAAACGACCTGATTTTCTTTTCATAAAAATCGCAAAGCTCGGACGCTGTTTCGCTCTCAAAGCTTTCGGCGATAAGAACAACTCCCTTGCCCGACCTTATGGGTCTTATTATCACCCGTCTGCCGTCCTCTTCCTCGGCTGTACCCTCGTTTTCTCCTGCTTTTTCTTTACAAAGTCCGTTAAAGACCTTTTCTGCGTTTTCTGTGGGGACAAATCTTGTGGAGGCGGTAAAGTCGGGGAGTTCCGAGAGAGCCTCGGCAAGAGTTATTTTTCTGTCCTCTAAATAGCGTAGTATTATTGCCACAAGAGAAAAAGCGTCCCGCGCAAAGCGACAGTAAAGAGCGTCCTTTCTACCCTTTTCATCAGAAAAATCGGCGGTTCTTTCAAAATATCTCGAAACGGAGGCGCCGTATTTTTCGGCTATCTTTTCCGCTACTCTAGGAGCGGAATAGGGGAGGGAAATATCTCTGCCCTCTTTGAATTCATAAACGCAACCGAGGGTTAAAAGCTTTTCATAGAAAATATGCCCCGTTTCTATTGTGAACGCCGAAACCTTTCTGCAATCGGAGGAAATGTTGAAAACTATGTCGCCGTCGCCTCGGCATTTGGGGAAAATCCTTTCGGCAATATCCATTACCTCTTTCTGCGGAGAATAAATTCTGACGGAGCGCGTGATTTTTCCAAGCGTTTCCTTTATCCTCTCGGCATAAATTTCCCCTATGCCCGAAAGGCGCTCTATTCTGCCGTATTCTCCGTAACGCGCCGTATCTTCTTCGCAAAGGGATTTTTCGAGCGCTTTTTCTTCCTTTGACGATAATGGCAGACCTCTTTCTGAAAGAAATTTTATCTTGGTGAACGGTCCCGAACTTATAAAAATGCCGTTTTTGGCACCCGTCAGCTTCATCGCAAGGTCTAAGGCAGGCTCAGGCAGAGCGCCGAGCAGGAAAACATCCGCGCCCTTTTCCGCAGCGCCCGAAGCCGCCGCATAAGAAAGCGCCTCGGCTGATTTTTCTCCGTTGCAGGCAATGCATATTTTTTTTGAAAGCATAGCCGTCGCCGCGCCCGACCTTATCGCCGTTTCTGAGGTGATTTTTGTTCCCGTTTCTCCGCACAAGCCGTCGTCGGACAGAATTCTTCTTGTATTTTCCATATTGCACCCTCCCATTTGTTTTTAATCATTATGGGCGGATTTTAAAGGCAGTATGCAGTCTTATATATAATAGTGTATAATAAAAAGCGGAAGGAACGGCAAAAATGTCCAAAATGCACAAAAGCCGTAAAAATCGAAAAAAATCTCTTGACAGAGGTATACTATTGTGGTATAGTGTTATTACCTCGGTTCAGGGGTTTTTATTTTTGCGCCCATTTTTATGTGGGTATATTACCCCCGAAAATCCACGAGGGAGGCTTTCAGATATATTAGGAGGTGCCGAAAATGAGAGTAAAAATCACACTCGCTTGCACAGAATGTAAGGAACGCAACTATTGTTCAAAGAAGAACAAGAAGAACGACCCCGACAGACTGGAAATGAACAAGTACTGCAAAAAGTGCCGCAAGCATACTCTTCACAAAGAGACAAAGTAAAAGCGGAGGTTTAAGGTTTTATGGCTGATAAGAAAAAATCGTCGGAAAAGACTTCTGCAAAAAAGAAGAGCGGCAATAAGGTCACAAGGTGGCTTAAAGAGGCCAAGACCGAATTCAAAAAGGTAGTATGGCCCACAAAAAAGCAGGTTATCAACAACACCGGCATAGTTCTTGCCGCAGTGGCTGTTTCGGCAATTTTCATCGGAGCAGTGGACGCCGGTCTTTCACAACTGCTTAAACTTGTTCTCAGCGGCGGAAAAAGCATATAACGAATAAGAAAGGGTGTAATAAACAATGTCTGATTCAGCAAAATGGTATGTTATCCACACCTATTCGGGATATGAAAAGAATGTTGCAAGAACAATTATGAGAGTAGTCGAAAACAGAAATCTTCACGATCTGGTTTTCGATGTAATCGTTCCTACCGAAACGGTTTCCGAAAAGAAGGACGACAAAATCAAAGAACACGAGAGAAATGTTCTTCCCGGATATGTCCTCGTCAAGATGATATTGACGGACGATTCCTGGTATGTTGTCCGCAATGTAAGAGGAGTTACAGGTTTTGTAGGCCCCGGCTCAAAGCCCGTTCCGCTTTCGGACAAGGAATTCAACAAGCTTCTGGAGGCTTTCGGCTCGGCAGAAGACAAGGCAAAGCAATCAAAGTTCGAGGTCGATTTCAAAATCGGCGACAGCGTTCGTGTTTCGGGCGGTCAGCTTGACGGCTTTGTGGGAATTGTCAAGAGCATTAACCTTGAAGAGCAGACAGCCGAAGTCATCGTTTCGATGTTCGGAAGAGAAACTCCCGCAACAATCGGAATAATGCAGATTCAGAAGATTGACGACTAAACAACAAAATCACAGGGGAAACCCTTGGTGAGTACGCTTTTTGCGTACGCGTGGGAGAGTTGAAATACTGTTTTTCATCAACTCGCCTTACCACATTTTATGGAGGTGCAAAAGCAATGGCACAGAAAGTAGTTGGCTACATTAAGCTGCAAATCGCAGCGGGTAAAGCAACCCCTGCACCGCCGGTAGGACCTGCACTTGGTCAGCACGGCGTAAACATCATGGCTTTTACAAAGGAGTTTAACGAGCGTACAAAGAACGACATCGGACTTATTATCCCCGTTGTTATCACAGTATACGCTGACCGTTCATTCACCTTTATCACAAAGACACCGCCCGCAGCGGTTCTTATCAAGAAGGCCTGCAAGATTGACAAGGCATCCGGAGTTCCCAACAAGAACAAGGTTGCAAAGATAACAAAGGCTCAGGTTCAGCAGATTGCAGAACAGAAGATGCCCGACCTTAACGCAGCAAACCTCGAATCAGCTATGAGCATGATCGCAGGTACAGCTCGTTCAATGGGTATTGAAGTTGTTGACTAAACCCAAAATGTAGTGGGAGGAATATTCCGCTATCACCACTTATGAGGAGGATAATTTAATGAAACACGGTAAGAAATATGTCGACAGCGCAAAAGCAATCGACAAGAATAAAATGTACGAGGCCGCAGAGGCTCTCGATTTTGCCTGCAAGAATGCAAAGGCAAAGTTTGATGAAACAATCGAAATCCATGTTCGTCTCGGCGTTGACGGTAAGCACGCTGACCAGCAGGTAAGAGGCGCAGTTGTTCTTCCTAACGGAACAGGTAAGAATGTTCGTGTTTGCGTATTCTGCAAGGAAGACAAGGAAGAAGCTGCAAAGGCAGCAGGTGCAGAGTTTGTTGGCGGAGCAGACCTTGTTGATAAAATCGTCAAGGAAAACTGGCTCGACTTTGATGTCTGCATCGCTTCTCCCGATATGATGGGCGTTGTTGGTAAAGCCGCAAGAGTTCTCGGTCCCCGCGGACTTATGCCTAACCCCAAGGCAGGAACAGTATCACCTGATATTGCCAAGGCAATAACAGAAGCCAAGGCAGGTAAGATTGAATACCGTCTTGACAAGACAAACATCATTCACTGCCCCATCGGCAAGGCTTCATTCGGAGCAGAAAAGCTCACAGAGAACTTTGAAACTCTTATGGAAGCTATCGTTAAGGCTAAGCCCGCAGCTGCAAAGGGAACATACCTCAAGTCCTGCACAGTTTCTTCAACAATGGGCGTTGGTATCCCTGTTGTAACAACAAAATATGGTGTTTAATCCTACAAAAGATTGACGCTTATCGCACCGAAGACAAAAAAGTCTTCGGTGCTTTTTATAAGGGGGAGATTTTACGGAACGGCTTGACAAAATCATTTCAAATCAGAGCGGAGTTTCACGCTCGGATGTCAAAAAGCTCATTCGTTCGGGAGCGGTCACCGTCAACGGAGCTGTGGCAAAATCTGCGGATATGAAGATAGAACCCGAAAGTGACAAGGTTTCCGTCAACGGAAAGGATATACTATATAAAAAGTATCTGTATATAATGCTCAACAAGCCGTCGGGGTATGTATGCTCCACGGACGACGGTGCGTCCCCTACCGTCATCGACCTCCTCCCTGACAACCTTAAAAGGCGTGGACTCTTCCCTGCCGGTCGGCTTGACAAGGACACCGAGGGGTTTGTTCTTATTACCGATGACGGCGCCTTTGCCCACGACATTTTATCGCCCGAAAAGCATGTGGCGAAAAAATATTTTTGCAGGCTTGAAAAGAAAGCGGAAAAATCCTACGAAAACGCCTTTAAATCGGGCATTACGCTCTCATCGGGAGAGGTTTGCAAGCCTGCTTTTATCGAGTTCTGCGATGATGAAAATTCGGTATATTTAACAATTTATGAGGGAAAATTTCATCAAATAAAACGAATGTTTGAGACGCTGGGAAACCGCATAATTTACCTGAAAAGAGTGAAAATCGGGGGACTTTTTCTTGATGAAAATCTCGCTCTTGGGGAGTGCAGGGAAATATTGCACAAAGAACTGCTCAAAATTAAGGCATAATTTTAGCTATCGGTTAAAAAACGGAAAAAGATTGTTTTTTTTTCGTCAAAATAAATAAACACACTTTTGCAAGTTTGGGTATAAAGTGACTTGAAATGTTGCCCTGTTTTTTGGTATTATATGTGTAAGGCGTAATATACGCAGACCGCAAGGTCGTATAGTAATGCTAACTATTTCACAAAATTTTTTGGGAGGTTTTTTTAATGGCAAATCTTTCTCTTCGCTCAATTTACAAAAAATACCCCGGCGGAGTAGTTGCTGTTTCGGACTTCAACCTTGAAATCCGCGACAGAGAGTTCATCATCTTCGTTGGTCCTTCCGGATGCGGTAAGTCAACTACACTTCGTATGATTGCCGGTCTTGAAGAAATCTCTGAGGGTGAACTTTACATCGGCGACCGCCTTGTAAACGACATTGCTCCCCGTGACAGAGATATCGCGATGGTTTTCCAGAACTACGCTCTTTATCCTCACATGACAGTTTTTGAGAACATGGCTTTCGGTCTTAAGCTCCGCAAGGTTCCTAAGGACGAAATCACAAGAAAGGTTGAAGAAGCTGCAAGAATTCTTGACATCTCTCACCTTCTTGACAGAAAGCCTAAGGCTCTTTCGGGTGGTCAGAGACAGCGTGTTGCTCTCGGTCGTGCTATCGTTCGTGAGCCTCAGGTATTCCTTCTTGACGAGCCCCTTTCAAACCTCGACGCTAAGCTCCGTGCTCAGATGAGAACAGAGATTTCAAAGCTTCATAAAAAACTCGGAACAACATTCATCTATGTAACCCACGACCAGACCGAAGCTATGACAATGGGTGACAGAATCGTTGTTATGAAGGACGGTTTCGTTCAGCAGGTTGACTCACCTCAGAACCTTTACGAAAATCCTTGCAACCAGTTCGTTGCCGGATTTATGGGTTCACCTCAGATGAACTTCATCGATGGTTACCTCAGAAAGATCGACGACAAGTACAATGTTGAATTCGGCTGGAACGAAAGAAAGCAGTCGGGCAAGAAGTACTATGTTGAAATTCCCGAAGGCAAGGGCAGCCCCGAAATCCTTGATCCTTATGTTGACAAGGAAATCGTTATCGGTATCCGTCCCGAAAACATTCATGATGAAGAAATGTTCATCTCGGCAGCTAAGACAGGTGTTGTTGACGCTGAAGTTGAAATCACAGAACTTATGGGTGCTGAAACATTCCTTTACCTCACAATCGAAGGAATCAGCGTAACCGCAAGAGTATCTCCTCGTTCGACAGCTCGTCCTCAGGATACAATCAAGGTTGCATTCGACCCCAACAAGCTTCATCTTTTCGACAAGGAAACAGAAAAGACAATTATCAACTAATTCCGAAACAATTAAAGCCTCCCGCAAAAGGGAGGCTTTTTTCATAAAAAAGGAGGGTGAAATGTGAGTAGGGGAAAAAATTCTTTTTTAAAATTTCTGCCGAATATTCTGCTGATAATCCTTGCGGTGTTTATTACTTTGTCAAGGTTCCCGAATGAGCTTGAAGTTATAGCAGAAGACGCCCTCTATCAGAAAGCCGAGGCTATACCCGACAAAATAAAGATAATCGCCATTGACGAAACAACTCTTGACGAGCTTGGACCATACTCGGAATGGGACAGAGCCCTTTTTGCCGAGCTTATCGATAAGCTTAACGCAAACCCTGAAAAAAAGCCCCGCGTCATAGGAATTGATGTTATTTTTTCGGGGACGAATAATTCAGAAAGCGACAAGGCTCTTGTTGAGGCTGTAAAAAATTCGGGGAATGTGGTTCTCGCCTCAAAGCTTGAAACAGATACCCGAAGAATAAAGACCGAAAACGGATATGCATTGCAGAACTATGTTAAAAATGAAACTACCGCCTTTGAGGAACTGAACGCTGTTTCGTTTTCAGGGTTTACAAATATAATTTTAGACGACGATGGATTTGTGCGAAAAGCTTATACCACTATCTTGTCGGACAAAAAGCTGTATAAAAGCTTTTCCTATATGGTAGCCGAGAGTATATGCGACGAAGAAGAGCTTGTGAAACTACCAAATATTGTGGAGATAAGATACACGGGCAAGCCTGACGATTTTGAAACTATCCCGATGTCAAAGGTGCTTGACGGAACTGTTCCCGAGGGGTATTTTGCGGACAGCGTTGTTCTTGTCGGCGCGCACGAGGAGGGTATGCTGGACTCTTACCGCGTCCCCATTGACCGCTCGACCGAGATGTACGGCGTTGAGTGCCACGCAAACGCTGTCTGGGCTTTTGTGAACGGCAAGCAGATTTTCCCTGCTCCCGTATGGATTGAAGCAATAATCTGCGCTGTAATTGTCGGACTGTTAAGTATTCTTATGAGAAAAAGCAGGGTGCGGATAAATGTCATTGCGACCGTGGCGACAATTATCCTCTATCCCCTTTGCGCGCTTTTTATTTTCAGACTTTCTGAAATAAGGCTGTCGCTGTTGTATGTTCCCATTGCCGTTGCTGTTGAGTTCCTTGTCTTTTTGCTGATAAGATATATTGCAATTCAAAAAGAACGCGCGGACGAGATGCAGAAGATGCTCTTTTCTATGGCGGACTGTATGGCGGAAGCTATCGAGGGCAGAACGCCATATAACGCAAACCACACAAAGAATGTTGCAAAGCGCTCTATCGAGATGCTGGACTATATCAACAAGCTACACAAAGAGCGAAAATCGGAACTGCACTTTTCAAAAAAGGACAAAAGGCAGATGTACCTTGCCGCTATGCTCCACGATATAGGAAAAATGGATGTTCCCTTGGAGGTTATGGACAAACCGACAAAGCTGGGTCGCCTTGAAGAACCGTTGCGCGCAAGGCTCAGAATAATCTCCTTAAAGCTTGAAAATGACGCTTTAACGGAAACTGTCCCGAAAGAAAAAGCAGATACGCAGATTTTACAGATAAACGAGTTTTTAGAAAAGCTTGACGGATTTAACTGCGGTCGTCCATTAAAAGATGACGAATGGGCGATTATCGACAAAATGGGAGAGTCGGTTTATGTTTCTTCAAGCGGAGAGGAAATTCCGTTTTTGACAAAAGAAGAACTTGACGATTTGCGCATAAAAGCAGGAACGCTGTCTGACAATGAACGAAAAATAATGCAAAGCCATGTTGTATATACCGACAAGATACTCAGCCACATGCACTTCGGCAAGGATTATAAAGATGTCAGGGCGATGGCGTCAAATCATCACGAGCTTCTGAACGCAAAAGGCTACCCCAACGGAATAGGCGCCGACAAGCTTGATGTTATGACGAGAATACTCACTATTATGGACATTTACGACTCGCTTATTGCGGACGACAGGCCATATAAAAAGCCGAAGCCTGTCAAGGTTGCGTTCAACATTCTTGACGAAGAAGCAGAAATGGGAAAAATCGACGCGGAGTTGCTCTCTGTCGCAAAGGAAATATGGCTGAAAGAGGAAAAAATTTTATGGAGAAGAAAAGAACAAATACAGTAGCAATAATTATAATAGTCGCCGTTGCGCTTGTCGTAATAGGCGCTGTTGTGCCTTTCATACTTTCGGGGCAGAAGAAAAAAGAAAGCTACCGCTTTATCAAGGTCAAGGATATTGATGGGACGGTGACTGTTGCAAGAGCGAACAGCGACGCTTTTGACGCATTCGAGGATTTACAGCTTGTGTCAGAGGACACAGTAGAGGTAAAGGAAAAATCGTTCCTTGAACTTATTGTTGATGACGACAAGCACATCGGGGCGGAAGAAAACACTGGCTTTATCGTTCACGCAACGGGAAATGAAAAGAACGGAAATATCACAATAGACCTTTTATACGGCAAGTCGCTCTTTACCATTGATAAAAAGCTTGCAGACGGCTCAGAATTCATTGTTAAGTCACCTAATGCAACAATATCGGTAAGAGGAACATCATTCTCTGTTGAGTACAACAAAGAAACGTCAGAAACCGTTGTGGAAGTATTTGACGGAACGGTATGGGTAGACGATAACAACGGCGAAACGCAGGTTATAGAGGCAGGAAGTATTACAACTATTGTGGGAGGAAATGAAGTTTCTCAAAGCGAGGTATCGCCGGACGAAACACGGACTACAAACAACAATGAGATAATGACAATAACAAGAACTGTTGCAGACAGCGGAAGAATAGATGTCGGTTTGCTGTTGTTTGCAGAAGGTAATACCGCATACGGAAGTTACATATATGTTGACGGCAATATATGGAACCCCGATGTTATGTCGGCAACAAGCAAAAGTCTTTATGAGATAGAAACGGCATATATTATTCCGCATATCGACGAAGTAAACGATTATTATTATAGTGCAGACGAAAACGCAAAGCAGAATGTAATCGTTCCGTTTTACCCTGCAACCGAGTGGTTCCCCACAGAGCTTACTGTTATGAATGACAACGGAACAAGCTATACCTGCCACATAGGTCAGGTTCATATTGAAGCTGATTTGGACGCAGCAATACCTACGGTAATATTTCATATAGAGGGGTATATTGAATAAAAAATTCTCGCTGACAGCGAAATGAAAGCGCTCTTTTGAGCGCTTTCATTTCGCTGTCCGAAGTAATACTCAAAAAGCTGAAAAGTATGGGACTTACGGCATAAAAA
>CALZLD010000014.1 GCA_945788225.1 uncultured Clostridia bacterium | reverse complement strand
ACGATACATACCCCACAGGCGATGTGGGAAGCAGCAGCGTCTGGAGCAACAGCTCATCGTCTGTCAGCTATCTTGTAACAACCCTTAAACAACAGACCGAAAAGGCGGGATTTTCTGTAAACGACCTTACCGTTTCGGTTATGATATACAACGATACGGGATTTCTTTCGGACGATACAAAGGCGGAGCTTACATCGGTCTGTGCGAGGGCGACGGGCGTGGTTGAAAGCAGAGTCAATGTATCGAGCCTGCCGAAGTTCGGCACAACGCCGACAATCTCTCCCAGCGGAACGGGTTATCCGTTCAACTGGTCAAGACAGGTTTACTTTGTTGTAATGGCGGTAATCCTTGCGCTCATCATTGTTATGCTCTTTGTTTATGTGAACATTTCGGGCAAGGCAAAGAAAAAGCGCCGTGCTTATGAAAAGCATCTTGCTCAGCTTAGAAAAACCTATGCCGAAAAGTCCAATCCGTACAATATCGATGTGGAGGACGCAAGTGTTGCGTCGCTTGTGGACAGAGCCGATGTTGAAACGAGAGAAGAGGCAATCAGACGAGAAATCGAAGAATTTGCGCATCAGAACCCTGCTATGGTGGCTCAGCTTATCAAGAGCTGGATAAGAGAGGATGACGGTGATAACGATGGCTAAAAAAGAAGATAAACAGCAGGCGGCTCAGCAGCAACAGCAGCCGGCTCCCGTTACACCGATAGGCAGAGCGCCTGCCGCGGATGCTCCCAAAGAGGAGAAAAGAACTATTTCAAGCCTTGAACGCGCGGCGGTCGTTATCACCGCAATCGGAAAGGAAAACGCCGCCGAGGTCTATAAGCACCTGAGCGACGAAGAGGTTGAAAAGCTTACATACGAAGTGGCGAGAGCCAAATTTATTGATATACGCTCGATTGACGGCATACTCAACGACTTTTATGAGCTTTGTCTGACGCAGAAGGTTATGACCGAGGGCGGCGTGGACTATGCAAGAGGAGTTCTTGAAAAGGCTTACGGTCAGGAAAGCGCAAAACAGCTGATGGAAAAGGTTTCGCGCTCGATGCAGGTAAAGGCGTTCGACTTTGTAAGAAAATCGGATTACAAGAACACGCTGGCTATTTTGCAGAACGAGTCGCCCCAGACTATTGCGCTTATTCTCTCTTATGTCAATCCCGACCAGGCTTCCGCCGTTTTGTCGGAACTGCCCCGTGAAAAGCGCGTTGATGTTGTTGAAAGAATTGCGAAGATGGATAACACCTCGCCTGATGTCATAAAGGCTATCGAGGCGACGCTTGAAAAGAAGTTCTCGTCTCTTGTTATGGACCTTACGGAAATCGGCGGTATCAATTACATTGCCGATGTCCTCAACCATGTTGACAGAAGCACCGAGAAATTTATCTTTGACGAACTTATGACGCGTGACGCTGACCTTGTTAACGAAATCAGACAGAAGATGTTTGTGTTCGAGGATATTCTCTTTATGGACGACGCTTCAATACAGCGTTTTATCAGGGATGTGGACCAGAAGGACCTTGCTATTGCAATCAAGGGCTCAAACGCCGAGGTTGCCGCTTGTCTCTTTGCGAATATGCCGCAGAGAATGCAGGAGTCTATTCAGTCCGAAATCGAATATCTGCATAATGTCCGTATGCGTGATGTTGAAGAAGTTCAGACACGAATTGTTTCTATCATAAGAAAACTTGAGGACGAGGGCGAGCTTGTAATCAGCAAGGGCGGAAAGGACGATGAGATTATTGCTTAGGATAATAAAATCGTCCGACCTGAGTTTAAGCTATGAAGCGGAGCCTGTCGCTATCGAAAACACCGTTGTGATTAAAAAAGAAGAACTCGAGGGAGAGGGCGTTTTTGAGGCTTTTGTCCCAGAGGACGCGACGGCGGAATTTGAAGCGCAGAAAGCCGAAAAGGAGGCTTCTCCCGAAGAAAAGCTTGCAAAAGACCTTGAAGAAAAAGAAAAACTGCTTGCCGAAAGAGAAGAACAGCTGACAGCAATGGAAGCGGCTCTTGCGGCAGAAAAACAAAGGATAACCGACGAAGCGACAGCGAATGCAAAGCTTGCCGCCGAGGAAATTCTCAGAACAGCAAACGAAGAAGCGGAAGTAATAAGAAAAGCGGCGGCTGAAAAGGGCTTTGCCGAGGGCAACGAGAAATCAAGAGTCCAGGCGGAAAAATATATGAACGCCGCGGCGGAGCTTATCTCTCAGGCGACAGCGCAGAAAGAGGCTTATTACATATCCCACAAGGACGAACTTATCGAAACGGCTTGCTATATGGCTGAAAAGCTTGTTGCGGCAAAGCTGGATATGGATAAGAGCGTCATCGCAAGCATAGCGGCTAATGCCGCAAAGGGTTTCAGACATTCGCAGAGAGTGAAAATCTCGATAGCAGGCTCTGATATTTCAGCCGACGCTAATGCGGATTTAGACTTTATCAAGTCGGTTATAAAGGGTATTCCCGATATTGAAATAGAGGTTCTTGAAAACGCCTCGTCGGGAACGGTCGTTCTTGACAACGGAAGCGAGATAATAGACGCGTCCGTGCCCACACAGCTTGACTTTTTAAAGGAAATTATGGAAAACAGCAAAATCAAAAAAACGGGGGATTAAATGGAACTTTCCGACTTTAAGAAAGCGGTCGACAACGCCGATTTTTATCGCAGAATGGGAAAAATTGAAAAGATAATCGGTATGACCGTTGAAGCGTCGGGCCCCGAATGTAATCTTGGTGATATTTGCCGCATTTACCTTAAAGGTGAAAGCGATAAATATATATTTGCCGAAGTAACGGGCTTTTCTGACAACAAGATAATTCTTATGCCCTATTCAGACATTGAAGGGATAGGTCCGGGGAGCATTGTTGACTCGACGGGCGACAAGCTTTCGGTCAACTGCACACCCGAGCTTGTGGGAAGAATTATCGACGCTGTCGGCAACCCGTTGGACGACGGCGGACCTATTCCGAGAGGAGAAAAACGCAGTATAGCAGGCGAGCCTGTAAATCCGCTCACAAGACCTGCAATACACGACATTATCCCCCTTGGAGTAAAAGCTATCGACGGTATGCTCACAATAGGCAGAGGTCAGCGAATGGGTATCTTTGCAGGTTCGGGAGTGGGAAAATCCACTCTTATGGGAATGATAGCAAGAGAAGTCAAGGCGGATATAAATGTCATCGCCCTTGTGGGCGAGCGTGGACGAGAGGTTCTCGAATTTATCCAGCGCGACCTTGGCGAAAGAGGTATGGCGCGGTCGGTGCTTGTTGTTGCAACCTCTGACCAGCCCGCGATGATGAGAAACAAATGCCCGATGACTGCTACTGCTATTGCAGAGTATTTCAAAGACCAGGGATTGAATGTTCTGCTTATGATGGACAGCCTTACACGATACGCTATGGCGCAGAGAGAGATAGGTCTTGCAACGGGAGAAGCTCCCATAGCAAGAGGTTATACACCGTCTATCTACACCACAATGCCTAAGCTTCTTGAAAGGGCGGGCAACTTTGAAAAAGGCTCGATAACGGGAATTTATACCGTTCTTGTGGAGGGCGACGATACCAACGAGCCTATTTCGGATACTGTCCGCGGAATTATCGACGGGCACATCATTCTGTCAAGAAAGGTCGCCGCAAAGAACCACTATCCCGCTATTGACATCTTAGGAAGTGTTTCGCGACTTATGTCGGAAATAGCACCGAAGGAGCAGAAAGCGGCGGCGTCAAAGCTTCGCAATCTATTGTCGCTTTATGAGGACAACTTCGACCTTATCTCGATAGGAGCGTACAAAAAAGGCTCAAACAAGGCTCTTGACGAGGCGATTATGAAAATCGACAAGATAAACGCTTTTCTTACTCAGGCAACGGACGAGGCTTTTGAATTTGACGATACTGTAAGACTTCTTAAAGAGGCGGTCGGATAAGGATGAAAAAGTTCAGTTTTTCTCTTGAAAAGCTTAAAAGCTACAAAGAGCAGATTAAGAAAAGAGAAGAAAACGCTCTTGCCGCTTTAAGAGCAGAGCAGATGGAAAGACTTCGCGAAAAGGAAGAGCTTTTAAAAGAACTTGACAGTCGAAACAAGGATTTTGTTGAAAAGTCCGCAAAGGGAATGACCGCAATGGAGGTTGTCACTGAAAAAGGGTTTATCAGCTATGTTGTTGACGAGATAAAGAAAAAGGACAAGGAAATAAGCGTTCTTTCGGCAAGGATAAACAAACAGCTGATAGCCGTTACGGAAGCGTCAAAAGAAGTTTCTACCTTAGAAAAGCTTGAAGAAAAACAGCTTGAAGAATACAAATTCAAGGCAAGAAAAGCCGATGAAGCCTTTATCGAAGAATATGTCGGAAACAGGCGTCATTACGGCAACTAAAAATCGGTATAAAGCAAAACGCTTTATATATATACTTTATTAAATGAAAGGAGTGAAAACTATGGCAGAATTGAAAGTTAAGGAACAGCATATCGATTGCAGTATGTGGGATATCAACGACAATCGTGAGCCTGAGCCTGTCAGTGATGAATTCTATAATTCTTTGCTTGACAAAATCAACGCTGCGGCACAGAAAAATCAGGACGCAAACCGTGTTGACGACGAGCCTTTGTCGAATGACAGCGAAGTGTCGGACCTTTTGAAAACTACCGCAAGGGATATTTTCAACGGCACTTACGGAGTGGATTTCAAGGACTCATACGCTATTCTTGACGACGAGGACAAGGCGGAATTTGAACGCATTATCCTTGACATTATGAACGCTGTTGAGTCGGAAATGGCAGATGAGGGCAAGGTTGGCTCTGTTCAGCAGTTGCTTGACAGACTTTTCCCCGAAACCGCTGAATTTGTTGACCCCTATGACGCAGTCAGGGCAACGCTTTTAAAACTTCAGCGCCAGGGCGACACAACACCCGAGGAGCTTATGAACAGAATTATCCCGATGATACTCGACGCGTCGACAAAGACAGAGGGCGAGGCTGTTTATGAGTACGGCATTGTAAAGCTTGACGACGAGGAAATGTCGCTTGAAGATATGCTTGCGGCAATGCAGGAAATTGCGGCGGCTATTGCGGAGGTCAATGCTGAAATGAACCCCGATGTTCCGTCGGATAACCCCGATGACATTCCCGAAGTTCCCGAAGTCCCCGATGTTCCCGTAGTTCCCGAAAATCCTGAGACACCCGAAGTACCTACGGACATCACTGATGTTCCCGAAACACCGACAGACAGCACAGATGTTCCCGAAGTACCGACGGACAGCACAGATGTCCCCGAAGTACCCGATATTCCGTCGGATAGCACAGAAACACCCAATGTTCCCGAAACACCGACAGAAACACCCGATGTTCCCGAAGTTCCCACAGAAAGCGTTGAAAGCTCGGCAGAGCCTATCGAAACACCCGATGAAATGGCAGAGCTTCTCTCAAGCGGTCAGATAAGAAGAGCTTCACAGAACATTGTGAGAAGCAGCACAGAGCTTGAAGAAATCGCAGTTTCGACAGCGGCGCAGAATGTTGACGGCTTTGCTGAGGTAACAATGAACGCCCAGACGGCTCAGTCCATTCAGTCGCAGGTTGTATCGGCTCTTGAAAGCAGAGTGGCAGATATCGCAGACAACGCCAACGACGAAGTGAACATTATCCTCAACCCCGAAAATCTTGGAAGAATATCTGTAAGAATTTCAAACGGCGGCGGAGATACCGTAATAAGAATTGCGGCTGAAAACGAAGAGACAAGAGCAGTTCTTCTTGAAAGACTCCCCTCTCTTATGGAAAGCCTTTCGCAGATAAACAATTCGGTAAGAGAAATAACGGTTGAAGAAGTATGGCAGTCGGCAGAGATGCAGACAAACCTTTTCGGCGGACAGAACGGCACATTCACAGGCAATCAGAACAACCAGAGAAGCTTCAACGGCTCATCGGCTGAAAGTCAGGCGACAGAGGCGGTTGACAGCACAGAAAACATTATGAAAGGAGCGAACAGATTATGGCAGAAGGCGTAAACGGAATGTTCACCTCATCGGCAGAGCAGATAGCCAGCAACTATGAGAAGTACAAGGACAATTTTGCAAAGGACCAGACTTCTTCTCTCGGACAGATGGACTTTCTGAACCTTATGGTCGAACAGCTTAAAAACCAGGACTTCAACAATCCTCAGAGCGACACCGAATTCATAGCGCAGATGGCTCAGTTCTCGGCTCTTGAAGCACAGCAGAAAAATCTTCTCTATGCGCAGGGCAACTATGCTACATCCCTTCTCGGTAAGGCGGTAAAGGTCGGAACTGTCACAAACGAGCAGGTAAATGTTGCTGACCAGGGTATCGTTACAAGCGTTTTCAAGCAGGGTGACGACTATTATGTTCTTGTCAACAATGAAAAATACAAGCTTTCGCAGGTTGTCGGCGTTGACGAATCGTACAGCTACAACGGCAAGGATGAATCGCTTCTCAACAATCCCGATGTTATAGAAGATGACTTTTCGGATATAACCGAAGAACCGTCGGAATTTGAGACAGTCTGATTTTTCATCTGCGGAAAGAGTGGTGCAAAAATGCTGATTAACGAATATCTGCAAAGTAAAGGGATATCGCAGGTCACAACAGGCAACGCGGTGCATATTCCGCACAGCGCCGAGGAAACGGCAAACAGCCCCTTTGCTCAGAAGCTTAAAGAAAAGCTTTCGGAACAGCCGGGCGGAGTTGAATTTTCAAAGCACGCTATCGAGCGCCTTGAAGACAGAAACATCGACATAGGCGAGGGCGATATGCTTGAAAGGCTCAATAAAGCTGTGGAAGTGGCGCAGGAAAAGGGAGCGAGAGATACTCTTGTTCTTGTTGACGAAACGGCTTTTGTGGTATCCATAAAAAACAACAAGGTTATAACGACCTTATCCGAAGAAGATATGCAGGGCAATATCTTCACAAACATTGACTCGACCGTGATTATGTAAAGGCAGGACTTATTGCAAGATGCTTTCCGCAGAGGTCGAATATCTCTGCGGCGTAATACGGCGGTCGGAAAACGACACTATATTACAAAAAGGAGTGCATATTATGTTAAGATCATTATTTTCAGGCGTAGCAGGACTTACAACTCACCAGACAAAGCTCGATGTTATAGGTAACAATATTGCCAATGTAAATACATACGGCTTTAAAGCAAGCCGAGTAACCTTCAGCGATGTTTACTATCAGACAACAAAGGCGGCAACAGGCGCTTCCGATTCACAGGGCGGCGTAAACTCATCACAGATAGGTTACGGCTCAACAGTTTCAAGCATTGACAAAATGATGAGCCAGTCGGCGTTCGCTTCAACCTCGAATACACTCGATGTGGCTATATCGGGCGAGGGCTTCATTCAGGTCCAGGACAAAACGGGCAACAAGTTCTTCACAAGAGCAGGTATGATGAATGTCGACTCAGAGGGTAACCTTGTAGACTCAAAGGGTTACTTTGTTCTCGGTACACAGAACTATGACCCCACAAGCCTTGCTTCGATGTCGCCGACAGCAGGCAACTCGAAGATTAATATCAAGGTTCCCGATGTTCATATTGCCGAAACGGACCCTATCGCTCTTGACGCGGCACCCAGCGGCGCAACGGGAGCAACTGTCAAGGCGGGCTTTATAAACGGCGACCAGACAGACATTACACTCACCATTAAATACGGCGGAGCGGCAAAGACAAAGGTTACGGGATACGACTCGACAGCTACTCCCGCTACTCTTGAAGTTACAATAAGCGACGCTGACAAGGCAAAGATAGCTAACGGCGGAACAGTCGGCGATTTGCAGGACAAGATAAATCAGGCTATCGAGGCTGAACTCGGAAGCCCGACGCTTCTTGATACAAACGGTGTTGCTCTCTTTACAGAGGATACATTCAAGGGCGGAAAGATTACACTTTCCATCGACACATCCGAAGTTACGGGAACGCTTACTCCCGACGACAACAAGGCTTTACAGCAGGACGCTATCGCAAAGCTGACGGCAGGCGCTCTTGACCTTACAAGTGAAATCGAAGAACAGAGCTTTGCCGACCTTTCAAGCTTCTATATCAGCGGCGACGGTACTCTTGTCGGAGTTCACGCTGTTCACGGTATGCTTTATTTCGGCAGAATGGACCTTGCAACCTTTGACAACCCTCAGGGTCTTAACGAAACAGGTTCATCCTACTTCCAGGAAAGCGCCGCTTCGGGCTCGCCCAAATACTGTATCCCCGGATACGAAGGCTCGGGCGCTGTTGTATCAGGTTCGCTTGAAATGTCAAATGTAAACCTTGCAACAGAATTTTCAGACCTTATCATAACGCAGAGAGGCTTCCAGGCAAACTCAAGAATTATCACAACATCAGACTCTATTCTTGAAGAGCTTGTAAACCTCAAGAGATAATTTGATTTGATATTTCTTCTTTCCGCAGAGGGTTTCCTCTGCGGAGAGAATATCGCGAGGTGCATTATGATAAAGCTTACACATCTTGACGGACGGGAATTTCTTCTCAACGAATTTTACATCGAAACGATAGAGACCGCCCCCGATACCGTTATCACGATGCAGAACGGTCAGAAAATCATCGTAAAAGAAAATCTTGAAGAAATCGGAGCGAAGATACTCGAATTCCAGAGATTTTTAAATCAGGCAAAGCAATAACAAATAAATTGCGGAGGAAAGACACCAATGGGCGGAAAATCTAAGGTAAACATATCGGGAATAATAGGACTTGTACTTGCGCTTGCGCTTGTTATCTTTCTCGGTATGGCTTTTAAAACTGTTACAAACGACGACGGAACGGAGTCTGCAACGATAAGTATGGAGCAGCTGCGCAACTTCTGGGACCCTACCTCTGTCGCCATAACTGTCGGAGGAACGATAGGAGCGCTTATTTTCGGCTTTCCTCTCAGCGTTCTGAAGAATGTTCCCAAAATGCTTAAAATAGCGTTTGCACCAAAAAAATACGACCCTCACGCTGTAATAGAAGAGATGGTCGATTATTGCAAAACGGCGAGAATGAAGGGTATTCTTCAGCTTGAAGAAGCGGCAAACGCCTGCAAGGACCCTTTTACAAAGTCCGCCCTTATGCTTATAGTAGACGCTAACGACAGCGACAAGGTTAGACAGATGCTTGACGACAGTATAGACTTTATGTGTGAAAGACACGAAGCAAACATCGCGTTCTTCACACGAGGCTCGGCTGTTGCCCCAGCCTTTGGTATGATAGGAACGCTTGTCGGACTTATCAATATGCTTAAATCAATGGACCCTACCGACTCATCGGCGGCGGCAGGACTGGGAGCGTCAATGTCCGTTGCGCTTGTTACCACCCTTTACGGAAGCTTTCTTTCAAATGTTATTTTCACCCCGATAGGCTCTCTTTGCAAGGCAAATCACGAGCAGGAGCTTCTCTGTATGCAGATAGTCGAAGAGGGCGCTCTTGCGATAGTTTCAGGCGCTAACCCCAGATATGTTCAGGAAAAGCTTGAAATGATGCTCTCACGCGCAGAACTTCAGAAGAAGAACGGCAAGGGCGGAAAGGCTCCCAAGGCGGAAGAGGCAAAGCAGGGCGGCTAAATTTCAAAAAAATATAGCAATCGGCGCGAAAATGTGTTAAAATATTCTTTATGACAGGAAGTGAGAGAATGGCAAGAAAAAGGGGCGGCGGCGACGGCGAAAGCGGCGGAAGCTGGCTTGATACCTATGCCGATATGGTCACGCTTATACTTTGCTTTTTTGTACTTCTCTACTCAATGTCTTCTATGGACGAGTCAAAGTATCAGTACATAGCTCAGGCGTTCTCCTCGATGGGTAAGGTTATAAACGCGATAGTCGCCGAGCAGGTCGATGTTGTGGACCCTACGGGAAATCTGCTTGAAGACGCTCAGCTGAACGGCGGAGATGTAGTTGAAACGCCAGAGACCTTTGACGAGCTTTATCAGTTCCTTTCGGCTTTTATTGCCGATAATAACCTTTCGGCTTCGATTGAGCTTGAAAAGGGCGCGGCGGGAATAACGCTCAGGTTCAGGGACAATATCTTCTTTGAGCCCGACAGTTCGGTTTTGCAACCTTCGGGCAAGAGTATACTTGAAAGTATCGCTCCCGCTTTTCAGTCGGTCGACCACCTTATCTTGGGAATAAAGGTCAGCGGACACACGGCAAAAGCGCCTGCTTCACCCGTTGACGAATGGACACTTTCTTCGGACAGAGCCAACAATGTCGTAAGATATATGATGCAGCTTGAATTTGTCTCGCCCGAAAAGCTTTCTTCATCGGGCTACGGCGGATACAGACCTCTTGACACAAACGACACTCCCGAGGGCAGAAGAAACAACCGTCGCGTTGAGATAACAATAGCGCGAAACGATGTCGATTATTCAAATCCTGCCGTTATTCAGGAATTCCTGGACAACGAATACGGCAAGAACAAGGTGAATGTGGCTCCCATAGATGTTCTCGGAAATGTTATATACACCGATAAGGACAGACCTTCCGAAAGCTCTGAGAACCCCGAAGAAACCACGGAAGAAACTACAGAAGATACAACAGAACAGTCCACCGAGGAAACAACGGCGGAATAAATAAATTCGCAACACGAAAGGAGGGGTTTTTGCTGTATGGCTGATGTTTTGTCGCAAAAACAGATTGACGAACTGCTCAACAGTTTCAGCGCAAACGGCTCTAAGGTATTTGAAGAAATAGAAGAAAGTACCGACAAAAAAGCCAAGGTATACGACTTCAAAATGCCGAAGAAGTTTACCAAGGAAAAGCTGAAAATAATTGACAGCATATATGAAAATTACAGCAGACTTCTTTCCTCTTATCTGACAGGACTTATGCGAGTCTACTGCAAGGTTGATGTTTTGCAGATAGAAGAGCAGAAGTATTATGAATACAACAACGCTCTGCCCGATTATGTTCTTATGGCGATTGTAAACCTCGATATAGACGACGAGGATATTATGGATACTTCGATAATATTCCAGATGTCGAACCCAATATCATTTACAATGATGGACAGACTTATGGGCGGATACGGAACATACAGCGATGTATCGCGCGACTTCACCGAAATCGAGATAGGTCTTATGGAAGGCATAATCTCAAAGATGGTCGAGTTGCAGGGTGAGGCGTGGTCGAGCCACCTTGAAATCAACCCCAAGATGTCAAGGCTTGAAACAAACGCCAGAGTGTTCCAGTCGATAGGTCCCGACGACATTATCATCTTAATAATGCTTGAAGTCGAGATAAAGAATGTCAAGAACACCATATCAATATGTATCCCTGCATTGAACCTTGAAGCGATGATGGGCAAGTTTGCGGACAGATACGCAATGCGAAACAAGCGTTTTGACCCTGCAAAGGAAGAAGAACGGCGCGAGGAGATTTTAAGGGGAATAAAAGAAACTCCGCTTAAAATCGACGCGATACTCGCCGAAACGCAGGTTGACCTTTACGATATTCTTACCTTGCAGGTAAACGATATTATTCCGCTTAATGTCGGCATTGACAAGAATGTCACCGTTAAAATCGGCGACAATGTCTGGTTTGACGGCAAGCTGGGAACATACAACAACAAAAAAGCCGTTAAAATAGACAACATATACAAGAATTGAGGTTGATGGAACAAGATGAGCAATGAAGTAAACACCACCTCTTCAAACGAAGCCGAACTTACCGTTGAAGGCTTTGGCGAAGTTGAAATAGACGCTATCGGGGAGATAGAAAACATTACCATGGGCGCGGCGGCAACGGCGGTTTCAAATCTGCTTAACGCCAAGGTGTGGATAACTACCCCGAAGGTCAAGGTTGTCAAGGCGAGCGACCTCCAATACAACGACCTTGCACCGTTTGTCTATGTTAAAATCGAATACATAATGGGAGTATCGGGTTCTTCCGTCATGGTGCTCAAACAAAGCGATGTTCAGCTTATTCTCAATCAGCTTATGGGACAGCCGCTTGTCGTTACCGACGATTTTCAGTTTGACGAAATGAATATAAGCGCCGTGTGCGAAGTTATGAACCAGATGATGGGCGCTTCGGCGACGGCTCTGAGCGAGCTTATCGCAACGCCTATCGACATTTCAACGCCGACGGCGGAAGTCAGCGACACCGCAGACGGAAAGAACTTCTTCCCCACAGAAAACCCCGAAGACCCCGTTGTAAAGATATCGTTCAATCTTACCATTGACGGTATCATTCAGAGTGAGTTCATATCCGTTCTTTCTCTTGACCTTGCAAAGACTATGGCAGGCAAGATGATGAACAGCTATAATGACGCATTGAGCGAAACAATGTCGCATATGCACGAGGAATCCAAGCAGGAAGAAGCTCCTGCGCCTGCTCCGTCATCGGGCGGAACGCTCACGCAGGAAGAGATAGAGGCTCTTATGGCGGGAACGATGTCGCCTCCGCCTATGCCCGCTATGGACAGTTCGCCTATGGGCGGAATGATGAGCCAGGAGGAAATAGAGGCAGAGATGGCAAAGATGAGGGGCGAAACAATTCCTCCCCCGTCGCCTGTGGCACAACCTGCACCGCAACCTGCACAACAGCAGGCTCCGCCGATGCAGAATTATCAGCAGCCCCAGGGATACCAACAGCCTCCTATGCAGCAGATGCCTTACGGATATCCTCCGCAGCAGCCGATGCAGCAGATGCCTTACGGATATCCTCCGCAGCAACCGATGCAGCAACAGATGCCGAACCCCATAAAGATACAGAACGCTCAGCTGCACCCGTTCGACTCCTATGTTGCGGATAATCTTTCGCACGACCAGGCGGATAACTTAAAACTTCTTATGGGAGTTCCGCTTGATGTCACCGTCGAGATAGGCTCGGCAAAGAGAAAGGTAAAGGATATTCTTGATTTTTCTCAAGGAACTATAATTGAGCTTGAACGCCAGGCAGGCGCTCCTGTTGATATAATAGTTAACGGAAACCTTATTGCAAAGGGCGATGTCGTTGTCATTGAGGACAACTTCGCCGTCAGAATAACTGAAATAATCAAATCAAAATTCCTGGATTCTCTGGGAGGTAAGGAGTAAATTATGGATAAGAAAATCTTACTTGTGGACGACGCCGCATTTATGCGAATGATGATTAAGGACGCTCTTACAAAGAACGGCTACACAAACATTCTTGAAGCGGCAGACGGCGAACAGGCCTGCTCTACATATGCCGCAGAAAAGCCCGACCTTGTTATTATGGACATCACTATGCCCAACAAGACAGGTATCGAGGCTCTCCGCGATATCAAGGCGTCAAACCCCGGAGCAAAAATCGTTATGTGCTCCGCTATGGGCCAGGAATCAATGGTTGTTGAGGCAATAAAGCTCGGCGCCCTTGACTTTATCGTTAAGCCCTTCAAGCCCGACAGAATTCTTCAGACTGTTCAGAAGATACTCGGTTAAAAGATGCTGAAAGAAATACTTGTGGCGATACTCTCCCTTCTGGGAGTAATTGCGCTGATTTTTCTCACCTTTTACGCAAGCCGTGCTTTGCACCGCAGAATGTATACCTTTTCTGGCAAGCATATCCGCATAATTGAGCGGGAAATGCTGTCGCAGGATAAAAGCCTCGTCATCGTTAAAGCAGGGGATAAATATATGCTGTTGGGAGTTACTCCTCAGCATATTGACAAGCTATGCGATTTTGACGAAAGCGAAATTGAAACGATAGAGGAAATCCCCACAAACGAAAACGGAACATTCCTTGACAACCTCAAAAAAGCAACGGTTGAGCACCCTTATATAAAGCCTTTTGTGAAAAAAAAGGAGCATCATGAAACAGATAACAAAGAATAAAAAACGGCTGACAGGCTATATCGCGGGGTTTATCGCCTCGCTTATAATGACTGTTATATGCGTGGGAGTTTTGTCGTCGGTTGAGGCTTATGCTACATACGACATTCCTGAGCCTGCCGTAACGACAGAGCAGACCACGGCTCCCGTTGAAACCACAGTCCCATACGAAACGCCCGTTACCGACGGCGACAACGAGGGGCTTTTAGGGCTTCTTGCCTTAAACGACAACAACGGAACCCTTGACCTTGTAATACTCATCACAATACTGACGCTTGCGCCGTCGGTGCTGTTGATGTTTACCTGCTTTACAAGGATAATAATCGTATTTTCGCTTTTGAGAAACGCAATGGGTACTCAGACAGTTCCGCCCAATCAGGTTATGGTGGGGCTTGCGTTTTTCCTCACGCTGTTTATAATGTCCCCCGTTCTGTCAGAGATAAATGAGGTGGCATACAAGCCCTATAAGGCGGGCGAACTCACAACGATTGAAGCGTGTCAGGCGGCGACAGACCCCTTGAAAGAGTTTATGCTCAAACAGACGGAGACCGACAGCCTTGAATTTTTCTGTGAAATATCGGGCGAGGAATTTGTCACGGGAGAGGACGCGATGAAGATTTCCTTCAAGACGGTCACACCTGCGTTTATCCTCAGCGAAATCAAAAAGGCTTTTACAATAGGTTTTCTGATATTCATTCCTTTTCTTATAATAGATATAGTAGTATCGAGCCTGCTTATGTCGATGGGTATGATTATGCTTCCTCCCGCGACAATTTCCCTACCGTTCAAGATACTTATGTTCGTTCTTGTTGACGGCTGGCAGCTGCTTGTAGGCTCGCTTATTGCAGGGTTCAATGTCTGATGGAGGTTTAAATGACTGAGTCCGAAGTTCTTGAAGTGTTCAGGAGCTGTATGCTGATAGTTTTGCAGCTTGCAGGTCCCGCGCTTATTGCAAGTATGGTAATAGGTCTTATCATCGCTATTTTTCAGGCGGCAACGCAGATTCACGAACAAACCCTTACCTTTGTTCCGAAGCTTGTCGGTATTGCCGCATTGCTGTTTATTATGGCTTCCTGGATAATGGCGCAGATGAGCGATTTTGTTACGGCGATTTTCGACAAGATAGCCCGATTGTAGCAAAAGGAGGAGCATTTTCGTGGAAGATAACGCTCTTTTCTGGGAAGCTTTGCAGAGTAATTTTCAGGCGAACATCCTCATTTTTGCAAGAGTTGTCGGAATATTCGCTTTTAACCCTATTTTCTCAAGGACAAATATCCCCAACAGAGTAAAAATCGGAGCTTCATTTGCTCTTACCATTATGATTTCGGGCGGAGTGATAGCTTCGTCTGATATTGCCGCAATAAATTACGGAAGTTTTCTTGAATTTGCCGTTGCCGCGATGCTTGAAACGGCGATAGGTCTTATCCTGGGTTTTCTGACAAATATGTTCGTTTCGATGATACTTTATGCAGGAGAAATGATGGATACTGCGTCAGGGCTTGGAATGGCAAAGGTATATGACCCCGGAACAAGACAGCAACAGGCAATTTTCGGAACATATATGAACTATATGTTCATGATATATTTCTTCATAACAAATTCACATTTGCAGTATATAAAAATCTATCTGCTTTCCTATCGGATTATCCCTCTGGGTGTTGAGTCCATAGGTACCGATGTTCTTCTCACCATAGTCGAGTATATGAGCGTGCTTTTCACACTTGCGTTGAAGCTTGCTCTGCCCGTTGTCATGGCGGAGATTATAATAGAAGTATGCGTCGGTATCCTTATGAAGACTGTCCCCACAATACAGGTTATGACAATAAACATTCAGATAAAGGTAATAGCAGGTATTCTTCTTATGTTTTCACTCGCCGTTCCCCTTTCGGGAGCGACAGAAAAATATATGGCGGATATGCTTGAAAGTATCGAGAGTATTCTGCCTATGCTGTCACCTTAAAGTCGGTTCTTTTAAAAAAGGGGGGATATAGGCTATGGCAGATTCAGGCTCTGAAAAAACCGAACAGCCTACTTCCCGAAAACTAAGAAAAGAACGGGAAAAGGGGCATGTCCCCCTAAGTAAGGATGTAATAACAGCCGTTTCGGTAATAGCTTCCTTCTGGGCTATAAAAATGTTCGGAAAGTTTATCTATACCCAGCTTTTCAACTCGATGGAATACTGGTTCAAAAAAGCTTCGGGGAATGTTGCCGACGGAGTATTTTCCACCGCCGAGGGCGATATTCTCAACATCTTTGTAAGAATTGCAACAACGGTTCTTGTTGCGGCAGGGCCTCTGCTTCTGATTTCTATGTTTTTGTCCATTCTCACAACGGGAGTTCAGACGAGGTTTCTTGTTTCTACCGAGGCATTAAAGCCGAAGCTTGACCGTTTTAACCCCATAAACGGCATAAAGAACCTTTTTTCGTCAAGACAGCTTGTTGAGCTTTTAAAATCGCTGATAAAAATCGTCATTATTATCGCTGTGATATGGGTAAAGCTTCGTTCTCAGATAACAAATCTTGCACGACTTTTTGATACCGATATTCTTTCGGCTCTGGTCTATACCTGCTCGGTGATATTCGATGTCGTGATATCCGTCAGCATAGCCTTTGCGGCGGTTGCGGCGGCGGACTTTATGTATCAGCGCTGGAAATACAAAAAAGACCTTATGATGACCAAAGAGGAAGTCAAGGAAGAATACAAGCAGACCGAGGGCGACCCGAAGATAAAGGGCAAGATAAAACAAAAACAACAGCAGATGGCTATGGCGCGAATGATGCAGGAAGTCCCCAAAGCCGATGTAGTAATAAGAAACCCTACACATATCGCCATTGCGATAAAATACGATAAAGACAAGGATGTTGCGCCGAGAGTTATTGCAAAGGGCGCCGATAATGTGGCGATGAAGATAATCGAAGTCGCGTCGGAGCACGAAGTTCTTATGAGGGAAAATATTCCCTTAGCGCACGCCTTATACGATGAGGTGGACATAGGAAGCTATATTCCGCCTGTATTCTATGAAGAAATAGCAACGATTTACACTTGGATCTACGAGGTTCAGAACCTTGCAAGACCTTAGCATACTAAACGGGAGAATTTGTAATGAAGAGGATACTCAACAGCGCAGTTGCGATATTTGTTATTCTTGTCGTAGTGCTTATCATCATACCGCTGCCGACAGGACTTATCGACTTTGCTATCGTTATAAATATTGCTCTTTCGCTGATAATTCTTCTTATGTCGATGCTTATAAAAAATGTTCTCGACTTTTCTGTTTTCCCGTCTATACTTCTTATCACCACCCTATTCAGATTAGGGCTTAATGTTTCGACCACGCGACAAATCCTCGGCAACGCGGGCGACGCGGGCAAGGTCGTAAAGACCTTCGGCGAGTTCGTTATTCAGGGAAACGCCGCGGTAGGATTTATCATATTCATCATCATAGTAGTAGTTCAGTTTCTCGTTATCACCAAGGGTGCCGAGCGTGTATCGGAAGTTTCGGCAAGATTTACCCTCGACGCTATGCCCGGTAAGCAGATGGCTATTGACGCAGACCTTAACACAGGGCTTATCGACGAGCAGGAAGCAAAGAGAAGAAGAGCCGATGTTCAGCGTGAAGCGGACTTCTTCGGAGCAATGGACGGAGCCAGCAAGTTTGTAAAGGGCGACTCGATTATGTCGATAGTCACCGCCTTTATAAACCTGATAGGCGGAGTAATAATGGGTATGGTAATGGAAAAGATGGACTTTGCCACCTGTATTTCAACCTATACCATCTCAACGATAGGCGACGGTCTTTGTTCTCAGTTGCCTGCGCTTTTCATCTCTACCGCTATGGGTATGATTGTAACGAGAACAGCTTCGGAAACAGACCTTAACACCGATGTTATCGCGCAGTTTTCCCGTCAGCCTGTGGCGATTATGATAGCCGGCGGAGTTGTAATCTGTCTGGCGGTAATCCCGGGCTTCCCTAAAATCCAGCTTATCGTTACGGGCGTCGGACTTATTGCCCTCGGCTTTACCTTAAACAGAACACTGAACGGAAAGTCAGCCGAGGAAGAAGCCGCCGAAAAGGAACGGGAAGCGGCGGAGGCTCTTTCGGAAACCGAGTATTACAAGGATATTGACAATGTATATAAACTGCTCAGCGTTGAGCCTATCGAGATGGAGTTCGGTTACAGCCTTATTCCTCTTGCGGACGAAAGCGCAGGCGGAACATTCATCGAGCGTGTTGTCATTTTCAGAAAACAGTTTGCTCAGGAAATGGGAATGGTATTCCCCTCTGTAAGAATGAGGGATAACCAGAACATCAACCCTAACAAATATGTCATAAAGATAAAGGGCGAGGCTGTTGCCGAGGGCGAGATTTTAGTGGACCACTACTTAGCTCTCGATAACGGAAGCGTTTCTCAGGAAATTGACGGTATCGACACCATTGAGCCTGCATTCCATATCCCTGCTAAGTGGATACCCGAGGACAAGAAGATTATGGCGGATATTGCAGGATACACCCTTATAGACCCGACTTCAGTTATGATAACTCACCTTTCGGAAGTGATAAAGTCCCACGCAAACGAACTGCTTTCAAGGCAGGATGTCAAGACGATGGTAGACAAGCTGAAAGAAACAAACCCTGCCGTTGTGGAGGATACCGTTCCGTCGATAGTTTCTATTGCATACTTGCAGAAAGTACTCGGAAATCTGCTCAAAGAGGGCGTTCCCATAAGAGATTTGCAGACGATACTCGAAACGCTTTCGGATTATTCAAGTTCATTAAAAGATATGGATATAACGACGGAATATGTCCGTCAGGCGCTTAAACGAACAATAACACGCCGTTTTAACGACGCAGGACAGATAAGAGTCATCACTCTTGACGCAGGAATAGAGAACAGGATTGTGGGCTCTGTGAAAAAGTCGGAGCAAGGCTCGTATCTTGCTTTGGACCCTGAAACGATACAGGCTATCGTGCAGTCCTTGCAGATGCAGCTTGACAAGGTCCGCGATGTTATCCCGACGCCTATCGTTCTTACCTCTCCCATCGTGAGAGTTTATTTCAAAAAGCTTATTGACCAGTTTATACCGAATGTGACGGTGCTTTCTTTCAATGAGATTGACAACACCGTTCAGATTCAGGCGGTCGGCAATATTTCTATCTGATATTAAAGGGGTGAATACAAAATGGCAGTATCAACGCTCACGGAGGAGCAATCAAGGGAGCTTTTTGCAAGATACAAAAAGACAAAGGATGTCAAGGTGCGCAACGATATTGTTATGGCGTATTCTTCGCTTG
>CALZLD010000013.1 GCA_945788225.1 uncultured Clostridia bacterium | reverse complement strand
AAAAGGGATACAACCCCCTTGTTTACAGATTTTTCTGCTTGCAGTCCCACTACCGCAAGTCCCTTGCTTTTTCTTATGAAAACCTTGACAATGCGGCGGCGGCTTATGATAAAATCGTCGCAAGAATTGTTCCGTTGCTTTCAGCTTCGGGAGAGGTTGACAAGGAAATGTTTGAGAAAGTCAAGGCTCCCTTTGACGAGGCTCTCTCTAACGACCTTAACACCTCTCTTGCAATAACAGCTTTGCTTGACATTTTCAAGTCGGACGCAAATGACGCTACAAAGCTTGCACTTGTCAAGGACTTTGACACTGTTCTTTCATTGGGACTTATCGAAGCGGCAAAGAAGCTTGCAGAAGAAAACAAGGAAGAAGAGCTCCCCGAAGAAATTGCAAAGCTTGTTGCCGAAAGACAGCAGGCAAGAAAGGAAAAGAACTTTGCCCTTGCCGATGAGCTCCGCGAAAAGATTGCGGATATGGGATATGTAATAGAAGAAACAAGACAGGGCACAAAGGTGACAAAGAAAAAATAATACGAGGTAAAAATAATGCGAAGTTTAAACGGTAACGACAGAGGGCTCATTATGAAAACCCTTTTCAAGATAGTTCTTGTAATGACGCTTGCCTCTCTTGCGGTTATTATTGCCGTTGCACTTATCGAGTGGCGCGCGGCATACAGCAAGTTCGGCTCTCTTGATATTGACCTTGCCAACGCAACCTTCACTCAGCTTGACGAGATTGAAGAGGGCAGGCAGATAGCAGTTGTAAAGACCGACAAAGGTGAGTTTAAAATTGCTCTTTTCCCCGAATATGCTCCCAATACCGTTGAGAATTTTATAAAGACGGCAGAAAGCGGATATTATAACGGCACAACGATAATATCGGGCAAAACGGGCGTTTATTTTGTGGGAGGAAAAACAGAGGACGACGGCGTTGCTCTTTCGCCTGAAATAAGCGAGCACTTATGGACATTCAAGGGCGCTGTCTGCGCGATTACTCCGAATTATGATAAATCGAATGCTGGCAACAGACTTTTGTTTGTCAACACCGTTGAATACAGCGAGGAAGAGCTTGCAAGCATTGAAAAGGTAAAGAGCGATTACGGCAACGCAGAGCTTATCGACAATTTTATCGAACACGGCGGAATACTTAACTTTGCGGGAAAATACACCGTATTCGGTCAGGTTTTTGACGGTATGGATGTTTATGAAAAAATCTGTGGAATTGAAAATGATGAAGAGCAGACAACAAAGTTTGTTGAAGAAGTCACGATAGAAAGCATTGAGATAACTACATACAAAAAGTAAAGGAGAAAAACAATGAAGCTTATAAAAAAGATTGTAACGGCAGTTCTTTGTGCGACAATAGTTCCGATGATTTTGACAGGTTGCGGAAAGGAAGACCTCTTGGATAAAAAAGCGCAGGAAAGCGTTGCCCCCGCAAACTTTACTGCTCCCGAAATCGGCGAAAAGATAGCCGTTATCAAGGTCAAGGACTACGGTGAGATAAAGATAAAGTTCTTTCCCGAATATGCCGCAAAGGGCGTTGAGAATTTCACCTCGCTTGCCGAGATGGACTACTATGACGAGCTTATTTTTCACCGCGTTATCGAAGGCTTTGTAATTCAGGGCGGCGACCCCAAGGGTAACGGCACGGGCGGAAACAGCGTATGGGGAACGGACTTTGACATTGAAGCTTCACCTAATCTTTATCATTTTTCGGGGGCAGTTGCTTACGCTCACGCGCAGTACGGCGGAAACGGAAGTCAGTTCTATATTGTCTGCACACAACCCGGTGAGACATTTAACGGCACAAAGATGACGCTCACAGAAGATATGCTCGGTGATTACTCACTTTCGGACGAGGCAAAGAAAGCGTATCTTGAAAACGGCGGAGTTCCGTTCCTTGACGGCGGTTATACCGTTTTCGGTCAGGTGTTTGAGGGAATGGATATTGTATATGAAATTGCCGCTGTAAAAGTTGATGAAAGCGACCTTCCCACAAAGCAGGTTGTAATAGAAAGCGTTGAGATTGTTGAGTATCAGGGATAAGCTTCTGACATATATTTGGGCAGAATATACTAATTTTGTTGATTAGTGATGTTAAAAATGTCCATACTTTTATTGAAAAAGATGTTTATTTTTTCTCCGATATGTGATATAATACCAAATGGTAGTGTCTGCCGATTTGACGGCGAAGCATTACAAGGGAGATGAAGGGTTGGAAAAATTCGTTATTAAAGGCGGAAGGCGTCTTACGGGAGAGGTTGAAATAAGCGGAGCGAAAAATGCCGCTGTCGCTATTCTTCCTGCCGTTATACTTTCGGACGAGCCTTGCGTGCTTGAAAATGTCCCCGATATCAGCGATGTTTCTATCATAATAAGAATACTTTATGAAATGGGCGCGGATATCAAGACAATAGACAAAACTACATTGCGTATTGACGCAACGGGAATAAAGGACGCTGTTGTGCCCTATGAAATGGCAAGACATTTAAGAGCGTCATACTATTTTATTGGAGCGTTACTCGGAAAGTTCCACAAAGCGCGCGTTGCACTCCCCGGAGGATGCGACCTCGGAGCGCGCCCTATGGACCAGCATATAAAAGCTTTTCAGGCTCTGGGTGCTGAATGCGGAATAGACCACGGAATGGTTGACGCTACTGCCGATATGCTCTTGGGTTCGCAGATTTATCTTGATATGGTAACTGTAGGAGCGACGATAAACGCTATGCTTGCGGCAGTCAAGGCAAAGGGGCTTACCATAATAGAAAATGCCGCAAAGGAACCTCACATAGTTGACCTTGCAAACTTTCTAAACTCGATGGGCGCTGACATTATGGGCGCGGGAACAGATGTCATAAAGATAAAGGGCGTGGAATATTTAGGCGGAACGACATATTCCATTATCCCCGACCAGATTGAAGCGGGAACATTTATGATTGCCGCCGCCGCAACAAGAGGCGATGTGCTGATTAAAAATGTTATCCCCAAGCATTTGGAATCGATTACCGCAAAGCTTGAAAAAATCGGAGTGAATGTTGAAGAATTTGACGACAGCATAAGAATTTCGGTTGACGGACCGCTTGTCAAGACCTCTGTCAAGACAATGCCTCACCCCGGATTTCCGACCGATATGCAGCCGCAGATTACAACGCTTTTGTGTCTTGCCGAGGGGACAAGCATTGTCACTGAGGGAATATGGGACAACCGTTTCAGATATGTAAACGAGCTTCGCAGAATGGGCGCGGATATTTCCGTTGACGGCAGAGTTGCCGTTATAAACGGCGTGGGACAGTTGCAGGGAGCGCCAGTAAAGGCGACGGACCTTCGTGCAGGTGCGGCTCTGATGATTGCAGGGCTTGCCGCAAGCGGAATTACTGAAATCGAAGATATTTATCACATAGAGCGCGGATACGAGGACCTTGATGTTAAGCTAAGAGGGCTCGGCGCTGATGTTGTGAAGAAAACAACACCCGGCGGAACGGAAGTCCGCAAGGCTATTTCATAGGATACGGAGGATAAAATGGCTCGGATATATCCGCTTTTCAGCAGTAGCAGCGGAAACAGCATTTTTGTCGGAGGAAAAAACGGCGGAGTGCTTATTGACGACGGCGTTTCATATAAAAGGCTCTGCGCCGCTATGCAAAGGTGCGGACTTGAAATGTGCGCTATAAAGGCGGTTTTTATCACCCACGACCATTCCGACCATATCGGAGGGCTTAAAACCTTTTCGTCAAAACATAATGTCCCCGTTTACGCATTGCCGTTGACGGCAGAAAAGCTCCAAAAAAGCGAGATTGTCTTGTCGGTAACGCCTCTTTGTGAGACTGTTTTTATTGAGGGAATGGAGATTTCTTTTTTCAGAACTCCTCACGATACCGATGAAAGCTGCGGCTATCGGATAAAAACTTCGGACGGAAAGGTATGCGCCGTATGCACCGATTTGGGACATATCACCGACGAGGTTGACAGCGGAATTTGCGGTTGCGACCTTGTTATGATTGAAGCAAATTACGATGTGAATATGCTCAAAAACGGTCCGTACCCCTTTTATCTCAAAAAGCGTATATCCTCGGAGAGAGGACATCTTTCAAACGACGATTGCGCAAGGCAGATTGAAAGGCTTATAGAAAACGGCACAATGCGGTTTGTACTCGGGCATTTAAGCCAGCATAACAACACTCCCGAAAAGGCGGAAAGCACCATAGAAAGCTATCTTCAAAGATATAAAAGAAATTGTGATTACATACTGAATGTCGCCCCCGTTGAAACAGAGGGAGAATGTATGGTATTTTAACTGTCGATTATTATCGGCAGTTTTTTTGTAATCAAATTGTAATCGGATTGCTATTGATTTGTAACTTTTTTTGTAGTAAAATGAGTTCAAGCCAAAGGGCTTGGGAGGAAGAAATATGAAAAATAAAATGACAAAATACTTACCCGTTTTGCTTGCGGCGCTTATGCTTACAGCTTGCACACCAACCACACCGCAGGCTCCCGTAGGGACGGAACAGCAGAGCGGCACTTCCGCTCCCGCCGACACAACTGCACCGAGCGAAACAACCGTTGCGGACACTGTTTTCAATGACAGAACGCCTGCCGATATTTCCGAAAGCGGAGTAATTGAGGCTACTCTTAATGCAACAAAAGAGCTTTTCGACTCTATTCAGTCGGGGGACGCTCAGAGGATTGCCGAAATAATCAATTCTGACGAAGACGCTGTAAACTCGTGGCTTCCATCAACAAAGCTCGGCGGATACAGCATTGAGGGAACATTCAAGGAGCAGAAAACAACAGCTCTCGGACAGACATATAATGCGTACTACATTCTTGTCAGCGTGAATGTTACAGAGGGCGGAAATGCAACCCTCAGACAAGGCGAACACCTTTACAGAGTTTATACCGAGGGTGCGGCTTCTATGGTAGGGGAAATTTATCCCGATGACGCTGTTCCCGCAACAACAACAGAGGGCGACTCTATTGCAAGACTTTGCGAAAAATATATAATTTTCCTTGGCGGAAATGACTTTGATAATGTGGACAGCCTTTTTGCCGACGGGGGAATAAATTATAACAGCTTAAAAGAATTTGCGTATACCAACCACAATGATATAGCCTCAATGGAAGACCTGACAAACGCTGTCAAGGATAATTTGGGGTATGAGGTTACTTCGTGGGAAAGCCTTACAAAGTGGGAAGGCTTTGAACCCTATGAGCGTGTTCCTCGTGGAGGTGTATGGCTCTATTATGATATTGTCGAGAGAACAGACGATAAGTGCGTTATCACTTACTATGCCGATGCAGTAGGTTTTGCAAAGGCAAAGACAGTTGAATACTCTATCTCTAAAAATGAAAACGGAACTCCCCGACTTAACGGAGCGAAAACTCTTGAAGACGCAGGACTTAAACTTGCGGCAGGTTCTGTTTAACGGATGGTAAAAATAAATACAATAATTACTATAAGTATATAATATACCTCCTTTGGCTGAATACAGAATGTAAAATAAACTAAAAATATACTTAAAGTAAAGATAAACAGCGCTTACTGTCCAAAAAGGCAGTAAACGCTGTTGATTTGAATGGAGAGAAGTTATGCTGACAGTAAACATTGTGACGGTCGGAAAATTAAAAGAGCAATATCTGCGTGACGCCTCAGCCGAGTATGAAAAACGCCTGAAAGCGTTCTGCAAAATGAACATTACGGAGCTTCAAGAAAGCCGACTGCCCGATAATCCGTCGGACGCTGTTATAAAAAAGGCGCTTGACGATGAGGCTTTTGCTATGGAGGGTTTCTTTGCCAAAAAAGCGTTCAACATTGCAATGTGCATTGAGGGCAGACAGCTTTCTTCGGAGGAGCTTTCGCAAAAAATCGAAAGTATCTCTCTTAACGGATACGGCACAATGAATATCTTTATCGGAAGTTCTTTCGGACTTTCCGAAAAAGTCAAGGAAAGGTGCGATATGCGTCTTTCAATGTCAAAGATGACCTTTCCGCACCAGCTTGCAAGGGTAATGCTGTTAGAGCAAGTTTACCGCGCTTTTCAGATTTCATCGGGCGGAAAGTATCATAAATAGCTATCTTAATGAATTATAGCTTTTTGAGAGCATATTCCAGGTCTTTATATCGGTTTCTCCCGTGGGCGAAAGCCCCGAGAGAGACTGATATTTTTTTATGGCATTTTCAGTTCTGTCGCCGTAAAAGCCGTCGATGTTTATTCTCGGAACAGAATTTGCGTTTTTTGAAACGGTGTCAAGCATTATCTGAATGATGAATACGGTATCTCCGCTGTCGCCGTGCTTTATTATGGCAGAGCTGTCACTGAACGGAGCAACTCTGTCAGGAGGCCTATAATATGGCGCTATGAGGTTATACTCATAAACGATTTTTTCCCAGGTTTCGTTGTCGGTGTCGCCCGTAGGAAGAATACCGTGTTTTTTCTGAAAGTCCATAACGGCGCTTTTTGTTTCCTTGCCGTAAATACCGTCGGGTATCACCATAGGCACCTCGTTATGAAAAGCAAGGTAGCGAAGATAATGCTGTAACTCCCTTATATGCTCGCGCTTGTCTTTTTCTGTATAAGCCAATTTCATCGCTCCTTTTATGATATTGTATAGCCGGGGAACTGTTGAGGTCTTTTATCAAAACCGAATCTGAGGTCTGAGTATACGCTTGTTATCTCGTTCCAGGTGGGCGGACCTACCACTCCTGACGGCTCTATGCCGAACTCTTTCTGAAAGGCTATTACAGAATTTTTTGTGAGCGGTCCGAAGTAGCCTGTGGGGTTGACATCGGGGATTGACGGATATGTCTTGCTGATATATGAAAGATACTGCTGTAAAAGCCTTACATATTCGCTGGTCATACCCTCTGATAAAAGCGCGTTGGGATAGAGCGCAACTCCCATTTCAGGGGACGGCGTGGGAACGCTCTCAACAATTCCTTGGTAAGCTCTGTAAATGTCGTTCCAGGTTCTTTCGTCGACAACTCCCGTCTGTGGCAGACCGAAAACCTGCTGAAAGGCTTTGACGGAATTTTCGGTCATCTGTCCGAAATTGCCCGTAATATCAACGGGCGGAACTCTCTCATAGTACGCTCCTATGACGGCGAGGTAGTATTGTATCGTTGAAACGCCAATGCCCGTATCGCCTTTTTTTATCTCTCCGCTGTACTGCTTCTGAATGTCGGGCATTGAAACTCCCTCGGAGGTAAGCTCGGCAAGGCGTTTTACGCTTGTATAGATATATGAAATTCGGTACCAGGTTGCCTCGTCGACAATTCCCGTCGGCTCCATTCCGAAAACCTCCTGAAACTTCTTTACAGCCGCCTCGGTGTCAACGCCGTAAATAGAGTCAACATTTGCAATTTTCGGAATACCGGGGTAGTTGCGTGAAATTCTGTTAAGTTGCGTCTGAATTGTCCTCACGGCATTGCTTGTATACCCCAAAGAAAGCGGAATACCCGGGAAAGATGGCGTGTTTGTCTGAACGGGAGCGTTTCTGACGATGTTGATATCGTTGCCGTAAAATCTTTGCAGTATCTCATAGGGGACAAGTCCCTGATTTGCAAGCTCGACCGTTCCCCACTGCGTAAGTCCGTTGCAGGTCGCCTGCCTGCCGTCGCAAAAGGCGGTGAACAAAGGCTCTATGTTATTGTCTCTTACCACATAGGAATTGAAAAGCTCGTCGACTATTCGGCTTATGGGCTGAAATATATCACGCCCCTCCACAAAAGCCATATCGTATGCCGTTGTGCTTGTGATGTCAAAGGGATAGCCTTTACTGCGGTAGTATTCTGTATAAATTCTGTTGAGAGCGTAGGAAACTATAGCGTAGATGTTCGCTCTTATGGCACTTTCGGGCCAGGTAGGATAAATTTCGCTTGACGCGACATTCTTTATGTAATCGGGAAACGACAGCGTGACATTCGGCGCGTCCTCGTCGGGCTTTCCAAGGTGTACTGTTATCGTTTCGGGAATAAAGGGCTCACCTTTCATATTTTTCACCCTTTCCTTCAAGGTCGGAGGGTTCTGCTCCCCTGAAAATCATCTCTTTATCAGGATTTTCCGAAAATTCAGCAATGGGTATCATATTTACGGGCTGAATGGATTTTATCCCCGAAAAGATAGCCACTCTTTCGTTTACAACGGGGTAGAACCCTTCTGCCGTTACTCTTATGCGATATACGGAATACGGCTTTTTCTCCTTGCTTTCTTCGGGCGATTGTGAAATGCTTCTCGGCGGAGCGGACAGCGCAGATTCGGGACTTATTCCGTTTATATCCGACAGCATAAAGCGCAGAACATTTTCTCCGCTTTCGTCATAGACGGTAATATGCGCGCCCTCTATGGGGAAATCTCCGTTAGCCGTTGTTACCTCAACCTGCAAGATACCGCAGTCACCGCCCGATTTGCAAAGGCTCTCTTCGGGTGAGGCGTTTTTGTTAGCCTCAATGTTGATTTTTTCTTCGGCGGTCTGCGTGGGTTCGGGAGTACGCTCTCTGTAAAGACGCATAATCTCGTCCATATATTTTTTGGTAAGCTCGTTTTTTTGATTATTGTTTGCCAAATATACGCACCTCTCTTATCGCATAGCTTTAATTGCATACTAAAATCTATGCTTTAAGGGGAGAAAAAATGTTTAAAATAAATGTTGACTTGACAGATTTTTTGGGATAAAATATTTGTATAGCCTATTTTTAAAGGAGAGTTTATATGAAAAAGTTTATCGCAGTTCTTAATACAATACATACCGTTAAGGAATTTATTGAGGACATTATAGAAAAAGTCGTTTCAAAGGTGAAAAAAGAAGAACCCCGTCAGAAGTCAAGGTCGGGACTTGTCCTCGGAGTTTTGGGACTTATCTTTGCTCCTCTTTTCCCCTTGGTGACATACGCTCTTTCGGCAACGGGTATGGCTCTTTCATCTGGCGGAAAAACGAGAAGAAAATCAAAATCGGGAATTGCTCTTAACACCGTGGCTCTTGCCTTTGCCGCAATAAATTCGGTAATCGCAATAGTAATCGCCGTTATGCATTATAACGGAAAGAAAATCCCTCTTATCGACAGAGATTAAAACAAAAACGCTTGTACCTATTTAAGTACAAGCGTTATTTTTTGGTATGAGCAAGCCGATAAGCCGAGTTCTGTCGTGTGCGGTAATCTATCTGGTCCTTGTGTCGCCACAAGGCTCAAGCCGCCTTTGTAATGCGCCCGCCGAGCAGGCGTTAAGACGCATTATACCAACCGGCGTTGCATCGGATAGGGTTTACATGGCAATGCGCTCTCACGCATCCCGGTGAGCTCTTACCTCGCCTTTCCATCCTTACCCGAAAAATCGGGCGGTATCTTTCTGTTGCACTTGCCCTGAGGTCGCCCTCGGCAGCCGTTAGCTGTTATCCTGCTCTGTGATGCTCGGACTTTCCTAATGACTTTCGTCACTCTACCGCATAGCTTACTCACAAAAACAATTATATCTTATCGTGAAAAAAATTGCAAGTATATTAAATTTTTAGAAGCTTTCTTGCGTTTTCGCCAAAGATATTCTTCTTTTCTTCGTCTGAAAGCGAGGTGCTTTCGATAAGCTCTTTTTCCATATAGGCTTTGTGCCAGGGGAAGTCGGTTGCGAAAAGTATTTTGTCCGTTCCGTGATTTCTGCAAATTCTTTCAAATTGCGAAGGCTCAATAGCTCCCGCGATAACGGCGGTGTCAAGATAAACATTGTCAAGTCCCACAAGATATTCTTCGACCTCGTCCCATAATCTGTATCCGCCGAGGTGCGCCAAAATCATCGTCATCTCGGGGACTTTTTTATGAACCGTTGCCGACGCTTTGGGGACAGCGTGAATTAAATCGGGGGATAAAGGGTCCCATCCTGCGTGGAAAATGACGGGCAATGAAAGCTCGGCGCATTTTTCATATATGGGAAAGAGCCTTTCTTCATCAATAAAAAAGTCCTGATAATCGGGGTGAAATTTCACTCCGTGAAGTCCCAAGGACTTTACCCTTTCAAGTTCTTCAAAAACATCATCTGCATCGGGGTGAACGCTCCCGAAGGGGATAATGTCGGGGTAGTTTTCTTTAACCTCTGCCGCCCAGTCGTTGATGATTTTCTGCTGAGAGGGTTTTGTCGCAACGGGCAAGAGTACCGCCTTGTCGATTTCGCCCGATTTTATCACCTCGTCCACAGCGTTTATTCTTCCGTCGGAATAAACGGGCATATTTGCGACCGCTTGTAATCTTGTTATGGCTTTTTCGGCTATTTTGTCGTTAAAAGCGTGTGTGTGAAAGTCTATTATCATTTTAACATCTCCAAAGGTAACGATTTTACGCTATTAGCATAAACTGTTATAAAGAAAATATGTCCCCTGTTTTTCTTTGGTGATTATTTTGTATTTTTCAGGCAATAATACAATCAGATGGTCATCAAAAAATTTTTAGAGGAGTATAACAGTTATGTCTATAAAAAGGGGAGAAATCTATTACGCCGATTTAAGCCCTGTTGTCGGCTCGGAACAAGGTGGGATAAGACCTGTCCTTATCGTTCAGAACGATGTAGGCAACCGTCACAGCCCGACAGTTATCGCGGCGGCGATAACCAGCCGTCACGAAAAAGCAAAGCTGCCCACGCATATAGACCTCAGCGCCGTTTCGTGCGGTCTTGCAAAGGACAGCGTTGTACTTTTAGAACAGATAAGGACCATAGACAAGCGCCGTCTGCGTGAGCGTATGGGCGAGCTTGACTATGACTCAATGCAACGGGTAAACGACGCATTGTCGATAAGCTTCGGGCTTGAAAGCGGCAGTAATCTGCTTACATAGCAGCCCTTAGTTTTCGATGTAAACCTTTTTCATTACCTGCGGTGTAACAGGTCTGTCACCGAATGAGGTTCTTGTTTCGGCAATTTCATCAACAACATCCATTCCCTCAACAACCTTGCCGAATGCGGCATAGTCGCCGTCAAGGTGAGGAGCGTCCTTGTGCATTATGAAGAACTGCGAGCCTGCCGAGTTGGGCATCATAGAGCGAGCCATAGAGATAACCCCTCTTGTGTGCTTTAAGTCGTTTTTAAAACCGTTTGAGGCAAATTCGCCCTTGATTGTCCAGCCGGGGCCGCCTGTTCCCGTTCCCTCGGGACAACCGCCCTGTATCATAAAGCCTTTTATAACGCGGTGAAAGATAAGACCGTTATAAAAACCGGCGTTGACAAGCTTTTCAAAGTTCTTGCAGCTTTCGGGTGCGATGTCGGGATAAAGCTCGATTTTGATTTTCTTTCCGTTTTCCATTTCAATGACTACCATAGTAAATCTCCTTTTGTTTTTATTACATATATATAATATTACATTTTAAAGAAAAAGTAAAGTGCGTTAAAACGAAATCACTCCAAGGTGTTCAAGCAGGATTTTAAGTCCTATCGCGATGAGGATTATTCCGCCTGCCATTTCCGCCTTGGATTTGTATTTTGTGCCGAAAACACTTCCGACCTTTATTCCCACAGCCGAAAGGGTAAAGGTAGTTATGCCTATAAGTAGTGCCGCCCATAAAATATTCACATCGGGCAGAAGCGCAAAGGTGATGCCGACAGCGAGAGCGTCGATGCTTGTTGCAACGGCAAGTAACAGCATATTTTTAAAGCCGAAGGAGCTATCCGTTTCCTCCTCCTCGTTTGAAAGGCTCTCTCTTATCATATTCGCGCCGATAAAGCCGAGAAGTACGAATACTACCCAGTGGTCAAAGGCGGTTATGTATTTTTCAAAGGCAGAGCCCAAAAAGTAGCCGATAGTCGGCATAAGAGCCTGAAATCCGCCGAACCACAACCCCGTTATGATATAGTGCTTTACCTTTGTCTTTCCCACAGAAAGTCCTTTGCATACCGATACCGCAAAGGCGTCCATAGAAAGCCCCACCGCAATTAAAAAAAGCTCGATAAATCCCATAATGACACTCCTTAAAAATAATTCGGATACAGACTATATGCTGTATCCGACAAAAGAAAAAAGACTTCGGGTACAGCAGAATAATCCTCTGTACTCAAGTCTTGATATTTAAGGCAAGCCAGGCTGTATGCCAGTATGTTGACTTGTCACGCGACCAAAAGACGCGCCATCTACTCCCTTAAGATACAGATATTCTATCATAACAAGAGATATTTGTCAATAGGACATTTTATGATATTTCAGCTAATTTTCGTACCCCGAATTTTTCTGAGAGGTAGTTTTTGAAGTCCGTTGAAGGATAAAAGGCTCCCGACTGCCATTCTCCCATAGGGAAAATTATTTCGGTGAAATTTTCTTCTTCTATATTTTTAAAACATTCAAGCCTTGACAAAAATTCATCGTGTGAAATGTCAGACAAGAAAAAGCTTTCATAAAGCCCTGCGTTTTCTGAAAAGGAGAGAGCGTTTTCATAAGTTGCGTTCTTTATTGCATAGCATAAAATAAACGCAGATTGTTCGGACTTGTATTTATCCGAAAACGAGGGAGTTGAAAGATACTGCCGTATCTTGTTGCCGTCAAGAAAGATATTCCCCTTAGGGATAAAAACATCTTCGTCAAGGCTTTCGCTGTAATATTCTATATTATAGGGGACAGGGTACTCTGTGCCTTCGCAGACGCTGTCTATTGCAGTAGCAAACCCCGTATTATCGAGAAATACATATTTTTCTATCGGGATATTGAGCGTTTCGCTTATTGCCTTCTTTGCACTTTTTGCGCCGTTTTTGCGGAAGAACTGGAAGGCAGTCATTTTATCCGTTCCCGACTGGCACATCATAGAGCAGGGCAGAGGTGTGACAAAAAGCTTTTCTTCATCGGCTTTAAAGCGCATAAGCAGAAAGGAAGTTCCGCTTTGAGAACCGTTTTCACCCATAATGAGTAGTGTGGTGAGAGACAGCGTATTATCGGGGCTTTTTTTCTCAACCGCCGTAATTTCGGTGTTTTTTAACGCTTCGGTTTCGTTCTTTTTTTCGACAAAATCAGACAAAACAAAAACTGTCCCTCCAAGAAGGACAGTTGTAAAAACGAGAGTTTTCAAAAACAGCATAGGTACGCTTCTGTATTTTTCTGACATTAACAACACTCCTTGACAGATATATGTATAGACATAAAATGGCAGTGCCAAAAAGCGTATGTTTTAAGGATTTTATTCATCGTATAAGTAAATTATGCATATAATTGTTGAAAACTATGTTGAAACTGTTGAAAGTCCGCAAGCGAAAGAACTCTTACGCTTGTCAATAGTTATTTTTACAAAAAATGTGACATTTTGTGCAGTTGACAAAAAGCGCCCCTTTGTTTATAATCATATAAGAAAAGGTGTATGCTCTTTGTATGCTTCTTCGGCGCCTTTAAGGTTGATTATATGCGTTTCGACGCCTTTTTTTCTCGCGTATCTTACCGTCTGGGCGGTTCCGCTTTTGCTTTCAAGCAAAATTGCGATAACGCGGTCTGACATATCTACCATAAGGTGATTGCGTTTTTCCATACAGCCGTTGACAAACTTCGGCGCTATTGAGATTACTTCGGACGATTTTGCAAGGGTGTTTTTGTATTCCCAGTAGTCGATACCCTTTCTTCCTGCGCCGAAATTTTTATAAGGGATAGCCGTTATCAGCTTTATATCGGGGTTTTTTGCCATAAATTCCATTACTATCGTGGACGCCCATATATCAACGCCCAATGAAAGCCCCGTTACAAAAACGGTGAAGCCTTCGTTGATGCAGTCGTATATTTCTTTATACAAAAAGCTTTTCAGCACCATTGTCTGAACGCTGCTGCGGTCGTGACAAGGGAGCTTTTCGGGGCGATGCCCTGTAAAGCAGACTACCTTTTCCTTCATTCTGAAAAATCCTCCGATAAAATATATTTTCATTATACACAAAAAAATATCGGTTGTAAAGGAGCTGTAATCTGATTTGACCAATTATTTTCGCCGTGCCTATGCAGAAATTCATCTTGACAGAGCGCGCAGGAATATTGAAAAGATAAAATCACTTCTTCCCGAAAAAACAAAGCTTATGGCAGTAGTCAAAGCAAACGCCTACGGTCACGATGACGAGACGATGTCAAGGCTTTTTAATTCTATGGGGATAGAGCATTTTGCCGTTTCAAATATCCACGAGGCTGAAAAACTGCGCAGCTACGGCATAAAGGGTGATATACTCATTCTTGGCTATACTTCGCCCGAATATGCAGACGAACTTTCAAAATATGACATTATCAACACCGCCGTGTCATACGACCACGCAAAAGCTTTGAGCGACGCCGCAAAATCGGATATAAAAATCCACATAAAGCTTGACACGGGAATGGGCAGAATAGGTCTTCGCAACGATACTCCTCAGGAAACGGCGGACGAGGTCGAGAGGATAATGGCGCTCCCGAATATCAAGGTCGAGGGAATGTTCACCCATTTTGCCGTTGCCGACAGCGACGATGAAGGGGACATCGCCTATACAAAATCCCAGAGGGATTTTATCATCGCCGTTGACGACGAGCTTAAATCCCGCGGGATAAATATAAAGAATGTCCACTTTTTAAACAGCGCGGGGGGAACATACTACCCCGACGACAGAAGCGCTCTTGCAAGGTTCGGGGTTATGCTCTACGGGCTTATGCCGAACAGCAAAAAGGCTCTTCCCTTTGAGCTTGAACCCGTTATGGAGCTTAAAGCCGAGGTTTCCTATGTCAAGGAAGTGAAAAAGGGCAGCTGTATAAGCTATGGCAGAACATTCTGCGCCGAAAGGGATATGAAGATAGCCACCGTGACGATAGGCTATGCGGACGGCTATTCACGGCTTTTGTCGGGCAAAGCTTACGCTCTTTTAAACGGAAAAAGGGCAAAAGTTGTGGGAAGAGTCTGTATGGACCAGCTTATGCTCGATGTCTCGGACATTGAAAATGTCAAGGCAGGGGACATAGCGACGATGTTCGGCATTGACGGAGAAGAAAAGCTTACGGCAGACGACCTTGCCGACCTTTACGGCACAATAGGCTACGAGATAATCTGCGGAATTTCAATGCGCGTTCCGCGCGTTATCATGGACGGCGACAGGATTATTCATGTGATAGAGTACAGGCATACGGAGAAATAAAAAAGCACGCCATAAGGCGTGCTTTTTTGCGTAGCCGCACGGGCTGATCCGCAATAACATTATGAGTACCGCTATTTTGTTGCTCGGTAACGCCACAAAAACAATATATGCTAATCAGAAACAAAGGCAGTAAAAATATCTGCGTTCTGATGAGCGTTTTTGTTTTTGATATATTTTTATTCCGCCAGCAACTTCTCGGCACAAGCGAGCTTAACGCATATACAGAAAAGCTTGGTGGCAAGTGAAAGGTCCGAAACAGTGGGGTATGTGGGAGCAATTCTGATATTTCTGTCGTCAGGGTCCTTGCCGTAGGGGAATGTAGCGCCTGCGCCTGTGAGGACTACTCCCGCTTCCTTGCAAAGCTCGACAATTCTCTTTGCGCAACCCTTGGGAGCGTTGAACGAGATGAAGTATCCGCCGTTTGGTCTGCTCCATTCGCAACCGCCTATGGGGGCAATCTCTGCTTCAAGCGCTGAAAGAACAGCGTTGAACTTAGGTTCAATTATTGCGCGGTGCTTTTTCATATGCTCAAAGACATTTTCTTTATTGCCGAAAAATCTTGTGTGTCTTAACATATTCACCTTGTCGTAGCCTATTGTCTGAACGGTCATACTCTTTTTGATATCGGCGATATTTTCAATACTTGTTGCCATAGCCGCAAGACCTGCTCCCGAAAATGTTATCTTTGAAGTGGAAGTGAAGATATAAACACGGTTTTCGGTTCCGTTTTTCTTGCATTCTTCCATAATGTTCAGAAGCTTGTCGGGAGTATCCGAAAGATGATGTATGCAGTATGCGTTGTCCCAGAAAATTCTGAAATCGGGCGCCGCTGTTTTAAGTGAGGCAAAACGCTTTACCGTTTCGTCGGAATAAGTCGTTCCGCCGGGGTTTGAATACATCGGAACGCACCATATTCCCTTTATGGAGCTATCATTTGCAACAAGTTCCTCGACAATATCCATATCGGGGCCGTTATCCGTCATAGGAACATTTATCATTTCTATTCCGAGCTTTTCACATATTGCAAAATGTCTGTCATATCCGGGAACAGGCGCTAAGAATTTTATTTTTTCTTCCTTGCACCAAGGTCTTTCACTTCCGACAACGCCGTAAAGCATCGCCCTTGTTATCGTATCATACATAAGCGCAAGGCTTGAATTTCCGCCGACGATTACTTCATCGGCTGAAACCTCTAAAATATCGGCAAAAAGCTTTTTCGCCTCGGGAATACCGTCCAAAATACCGTAGTTTCGGCAGTCCGTTCCGTTTTCTGATTTAAGGTCGGAGGAACTGTTCAAAGTGTCAAGCATAGGCATTGTGAGGTCAAGCTGTTCAGAACAAGGCTTTCCCCTCGACATATCAAGCTTTAATCCCCTTGCCTTAAAGCTGTCATATTCGGACTGAACTTCATTTTTAAATTCGACAAGCTGTTCTCTTGTCATTTCACTGAGCTTCATCGGATATCCCCCAAAAAACATATTTCGGTTATAAAAACCCACTATATTTATTTTATAGCATAAGGCACCTTTTTGCAAGTAAATTTTTCACCGCTTGCAAAACGCCTTTTTAGCTATTATGCTAAACGATAAGGTCCGCTATTATTCCGTTGCTGACAAGAAAGCCTTGTCGTGTAAGAATTATTCTGTCGTTTTCGATTTTAAGCAGATTATTTACGCGGTATTTTTCCGCCCTTCTGAGTAGCTCTTTTTCATCAAAATCAAAACGCTCTTTTGCCTTATAAAGCGAAAGTCCCTCACAGAGCCGAAGTCTTAACATCGCGTATTCCGAAAAAGTGCAAGGGTTGTCGTCGGTTATTACTTCCTGCTGGGTAATATCTTCAATATAAGCGCCGATATCGCAAGGAACAGCGAAACGACTACCGCGAAAGCAGGAATGTGCAGCAGCGCCGAAACCAACATAGTCAAGGGATTTCCAATAGAGTAGGTTATGCCTGCTTTGCCGTCCTTGCTTCGCAAAGTTCGAAATTTCATACTGCAAAAATCCCCTTTCTTCAAGTTCTTTGCAAGCGAAAAGATAAAGCTCCGCAACGCTGTCGTCGTCGGGCAGAGCGTTTTTTATCTCATCGCAATTATACGGTGTGTTTTCCTCAATTTTTAACATATAGGCAGAAATATGCGACAACGGAAGGTTTCCTATAATGTCAATAGTCTTTGCAAGGCTTTCTTCATTCTGTCCTAAAATGCCCAGCATAATATCGGCGGAAATATTTTCAAACCCTGCGTCATAAGCGTTGACAACAGCTCTTTTTGCGCCGTCTGCGGTGTGCGTTCTTCCGAGAGCTTTAAGCTCATCGTCACAAAAGCTCTGCGCCCCGAAGGATATTCGGTTTATGCCTGTTTTTCGGTATTCCGAGAGCCTTGTCCTGTCGGACATTGACGGGTTGGCCTCGGCGGTTATCTCTGCATTTTCGTCAATATCAAAGCATTCGGAGATTGACGAAAGCAATGTGTCAAACTGCGCAGGAGAGAGCAAAAGGGGAGTTCCTCCCCCGAAATAAACGGAAGTAGCCTTATGTATTCCGTATTTATCGCGAAAAGCCCTGAAGTTCCGCACAAGAGCGTCAACATACCGCGAAACAAGGTCTTTATTATACCTCACCGAATAAAAATCGCAGTACGGACATTTTTTTGCGCAGAACGGAATGTGGATATAAACTCCTAATCTATCCATTGTGACGGAATAAGCTTTGCAAAAAATGCGTCAAAGATTATCTGGAGTATCTTTGCAACAACAAGCGCTATTATCGACGCGACAATGCAGAAGGTCATATCAATCTCTGAAAAGAAAATGAGTTTTGTAATGAATATCAGAACGGCAAGCGAAGTGACAAGTCTGAAAATTGTTGAGTCCTTGCCGTTTACGCATCTTCTCTTGCATTTTTCACATTCCGCTCCGCGGGAAGTAAGAGTTCCCGCAAAGGCTTTCTGTTTAAGAGTAATTGTCTTTTCGTGACAGTGAGGACATTCGTATTTCATAAAATCACCCTTTTATATTTTTTCTCATCTGAATGACGAGAAATACTGTCGAGGCAATGCCGAGCGCGCCCGAAATCAGAATTTTCAGAATATCGCCCGTTGTTAAGATATGATAGAAGCAATATCCGATAAAGCCTGTTGAAATAAGCGAAAACAAAGTCACCATAGCTCTTTCGGGGCCCATAACGGCACCTCCTTAATCTATTTTGAGAACAGCCGTGAATGCTTCGGACGGAACCTCTACCGTTCCGAACTGGCGCATACGCTTTTTACCCTCTTTCTGCTTTTCAAGCAGTTTTTTCTTTCGCGTTATATCTCCGCCGTAACATTTTGCAAGAACATCCTTGCGGTATGCCTTGACGGTTTCTCTTGCTATTACTTTTCCTCCGACAGCCGCCTGAATGGGAACTTCAAACATCTGACGGGGAATATTTTCTTTGAGGTTTTCGGCAATTTTTCTTCCTCTTGCGTAGGCTTTGTCAATGTGGACAATAAACGAAAGAGCGTCCACAATGTCGCCGTTGAGAAGAATGTCAAGCTTGACAAGCTTTGAGGGAACATATCCCATAAACTCATAGTCAAAGGAGGCATAACCGCGCGTTCTTGACTTCAAAGCGTCAAAAAAGTCATATACGATTTCATTCAGGGGGAGCTCATAGTGAAGCTCAACTCTTGTTTCATCAAGGTATTTCATATCCTTGAATACGCCGCGGCGCTCCTTGCAAAGCTCCATAATATTTCCCACAAATTCCGACGGCACAAGTATATTCGACTTCACGACAGGCTCCTCGGCAAGCTGTATCTGAGCAGGGTCGGGGTAATTTGAGGGGTTGTCGATGTATTTTTCCTCGCCGTTTGTGAGAGTGACCTTATATATAACCGACGGCGCCGTTGTGATAATGTCAAGGTTGTATTCTCTTTCAATTCGCTCCTGGATAATCTCCATATGAAGAAGTCCTAAAAATCCGCAACGAAAACCGAAGCCCAAAGCTATTGAGGTTTCAGGCTCGAATGAAAGCGAAGCGTCGTTGAGCTGTAATTTTTCGAGAGCGTCCCTCAAATCGCCGTATTTTGCTC
>CALZLD010000012.1 GCA_945788225.1 uncultured Clostridia bacterium | reverse complement strand
CAAAGGACCTTATGAAAAAATACAATATACCGACTGCACAATATGAAACCTTTGATAATGCCGAAAAGGCTATTGCATATATTAAGGAGCAGAACACATACCCGACGGTTGTCAAGGCGGACGGTCTTGCGCTCGGAAAGGGAGTTGTCATTGCTCTTAATGAAGAAGAAGCAATCGACGCTGTAAATTCAATTATGCAGGACAAAATTTTCGGCGAAAGCGGTTCGCATATCGTTATCGAGGAATTTTTAACAGGTCCCGAGGTTTCTGTTCTTTCGTTTACGGACGGCAAAACAGTCGTTCCGATGATTTCATCAATGGACCACAAGCGCGCTCTTGACAACGACGAGGGACTCAACACGGGGGGGATGGGAACAATCGCTCCCAACCCTTATTACACCGAAAGCGTTGCAAAGGAATGTATGGAAAAGATATTCCTGCCGACAATAAACGCAATGAAAAACGAGGGAAGAACCTTCAAGGGTTGTCTTTATTTCGGACTTATGCTCACACCCAAGGGACCTAAGGTCATTGAATACAACTGCCGTTTCGGCGACCCCGAAACTCAGGTCGTTCTGCCTCTTCTCGATACAGACATTCTCGACATTTTTGAGGCTATCTATGACGAAAGACTTTCTGACATTGATGTGAAGTGGAAGAACGAAAGCTGTGCCTGCGTTATCTTAGCAAGCGGAGGATACCCTAAGAGTTATGAAAAGGGCAAGGAAATCTCAGGGCTTGACGATAAAGGTCAGGCAAACGGCGCATTCGTTTATCACGCGGGAACAAAGCTCACAGACGGCAAATTCCTCACAAACGGAGGACGAGTTTTAGGCGTTACCGCAACGGGAAAAGACCTTAAAACCGCTCTTGACAACGCATACACTGCGGCAAAGGGCATAACCTTTGACAAGGTGCATTTCAGAAAGGATATAGGGCAGCGTGCTCTTGCGGCACTCAAATAATTTGAAAAATCTTGGGTAAAATTCTGTGTTAAACTCGCTTGGAATATCTGTATATTCCGTCGCTCGTTTGCCTTGAATTTTGCCCAATCTTTTTCAAATTCGGATTATAGGTTTTTGAAAAATCCATATAAAAAACAAAGGGTACCGAGTTTATACTCGATACCCTTTTTGTTATGCTATTATCTGATTAGGATTTCTTTGCGATTTCTGTGATAGAAGACGCAAGACCTGCAAGTCCCTGAATTTCTGAAGGAATAATAATCTTTGTAGCCTGACCGTCTGCCGCCTTAGCGAACGCTTCAAGGCTCTTAAGAGCAATAACCTGTGAGTTAGGATTAGCGTCGTTAAGTTTTACTATACTGTCGGCGAGAGCCTGCTGTACCATTGCGATAGATTCAGCTTCACCCTGTGCTTCAAGGATTTTCTGCTGACGAACAGCGTCCGCACGGAGAATCATAGCCTGCTTTTCAGCTTCTGCTCTGAGGATTTCAGCCTGCTTGTGAGCTTCGGCAGTAAGTATCTTGGATTCCTTTTCACCTTCTGCAACGAGGATCTGAGATTTCTTGTCACCCTCTGCCTGAAGGATTTTTTCACGGCGTTCACGCTCTGCCTTCATCTGCTTTTCCATCGCGTCCTGAATTTCACGGGGAGGAATGATGTTTTTAAGTTCAACGCGGTTTACCTTGATGCCCCAACGGTCTGTTGCTTCGTCGAGGATAGCTGTAATTTTTGTATTGATGACATCACGGGATGTAAGTGTTGCGTCAAGTTCAAGCTCACCGATGATGTTACGAAGAGTTGTGGCTGTGAGGTTTTCAATAGCGGCGAGAGGTCTTTCAACGCCGTATGTGTACTGCTTAGCGTCGATTACCTGGAAGAATACGACGGTGTCGATCTGCATTGTAACATTATCCTTTGTGATAACGGGCTGGGGCTTGAAGTCAACTACCTGCTCCTTGATTGAAACCTTCTTTGCAATTCTGTCGAAGAAAGGAACGAGAACATGGAAGCCTGTTCCCCAAGCGGCGTGGAATGCACCAAGACGCTCAATTACATAAACCTGAGCCTGCGGAACGATTCTGAAACGCGAGATAAAAAAGATGATTACTGCGAGAATGATAATTACTATAACCCATTCCATAGATGTTTTCTCCTTTTGATAAATGATTTTTCGCTTTCGTTATGAAACGATAAGCTTTGTGCCGTCAATTTTCTTAACGGTAACGGTTGTGCCTTCGGGGATAGTATCACCTGATTCAGACCTTGCCGCCCAGAACACGCCGTTTAAATTGACTCTGCCCGAATTTGTGCTGTTGTCGATTGCTTCAATGACAATGCAGGACTTTCCTATGTCAAGTTCGGAATTAGTCGGAACGATGTTCTTCTGGAATTTTTTCACGAAAGGTCTTGTGCATATCACCAAAACCGCCGATACAGCCAAGAACACTACAAATTGCACCCATACAGGCGCTCCGAACGCCGCACAGATGAGCGAGGCGAATGAACCTGCCGCAAACCATATCGAAACAAGCTGCATAGTTGCTACCTCGGCTATGATAAATACAACAAGAGCGATTACCCAGAAAATCCAATCCATAAAAGTTCCCCCTTTCTGCGAATTTTTGCATATGCAAGAGTTTTTCAACCCTATGACTGTATAATACCACATAACTTTTACAAATTCAATTCCGATTTAAGATGATTTAAGACTGTTTTTGACAATATTCGGAGTTTTTTGAAAATCTACTGCTTTGCTTTGACTTGTTCAATGCCTTTATTATCGGCGATTATTAAATCGTAAAAAACACAGTCCCTTTTATTTTCTTTGATATTCTTTGTATTTTATGTAAATTCAATGTAAAGTATGATTTGTAAATAATTCTTGAATTTATGTGCAAAAAGTAGTATAATAATATCGTATATAGTATGATATTCAGTTTTTTAAGGAGTTTACCGTATGAACCGATGGTCTGTGAAAAAAGCCGATGAAAAAATCGTCAATGAAATTGTCAGAAAGACCGACCTTGGCAAAACCGCCGCAACGATTTTTGCCGCAAGAGGTTACAATTCGGTTGATGAAATTGCGGATTTTTTGCAGGACAAGGATTTGTCTTCCCCTTTTCTTATAAAGGATATGCAGGCGGCTGCTGATTATATAACAAACGCCGTTGATGAGGGCGCAAGAATATGTATCTACGGCGACTACGACTGCGACGGTATATCGGCGACGGTTATGCTCTATTCGTATCTTTCACTTCTGGGAGCCGATGTCTTCTATTATATTCCCGAAAGGGAGGAAGGCTATGGTCTTAACGCCGACGCAATAAGAGAAATCAACGACGACGGAGCAGACCTTATTATAACCGTAGATAACGGAATATCCTCTATAGAAGAGGCAAAGCTGATAAAAGAGCTTGGAATGAGCCTTGTTATTACAGACCATCATCAGCCGTCAGAGGTTTTACCCGACGCTGTCGCCGTTGTTGACCCGCACAGAAGCGATTGTCATTCGCCATATAAAAATCTTTGCGGAGCGGGAGTGGCTTTAAAGCTTATCGCCGCTATGGAGGGCGGAGACTACGAGGTGGCGCTTGAACAGTTCGGAGAATTTGCCGCTCTTGCAACTATTGCCGATTCGGTATGTCTTGACGGCGAGAACAGATATATCGCGTCAAGAGGACTTGAATATCTTAAAAATACCGAAAACTGCGGACTGTTAGCGCTGATGAGGGAACTCAGACTAACCCCCGATAAAATAAATTCGACTTCGGTTGCTTTTCACATAAACCCGAAGATAAACGGCGCAGGCAGAATGTTGTCGCCGAAAAAAGCAGTTGAGCTTTTTCTGTGCGAGGACGATGAGGAAGCGGAGATAATAGCCAAGGAGCTTGTCGCCTGCGTTTCTGAGAGAAAGCAGAAAGAGGAAAAAATCCTTACGGAAATATATGAAACAATAAATAATAATCCCGATGTTCTCAACGACCGCGTGCTTGTATTTTACGGCAACGACTGGAACACGGGTGTGATAGGTCTTACCGCTATGCAGATAACCGAAAAATTCGGCAAACCGTCGTTTATAATCTCTGTGTCGGACGGTATGGCGAGAGGCTCTGCAAGAAGCGTAGGAGGATTTTCGGTATTCGGCGCGCTCAGCTATTGCGAAGAGCTTTTTGAAAAGTTCGGGGGACATATAGGAGCGGGCGGATTTTCGTTAAAGGAAGAAAACATAGAAGCTTTCAGAAAAAAGGTCAATCTTTATGCAAAAGAAAATTATCCCGTTATGCCGACACTGTGCATAGAGGCTGATAAATATCTTGAAAAAGAGGATATGACTATTGAAGCGGTAAAGAGCCTTTCGGTTTTTGAGCCTTTCGGCGAGGGAAACGCAAAGCCTTTGTTTCTTGCCGTGGGAGCTGTCGTTGATGAGATTTCGCTCTTTGCCGAAAGGCACACAAGGGTGAAATTCAGATATAAGGGAGCGTTCTTCTGTGTGAAATACTGGAATGTAACTCCCGAAAACTTTCCTTTTAAGAACGGCGACGCTGTTGACCTTATGCTATATCTTGACATAAACGGATACAATGGCAGAGAATATGTTGATTATTCGGTCAGGGATTTCAGAAAAAGCGGAGTGCCGCAGCAGAAATACATAAACGCAAAGCAATGCTATGAGGCGTACCGTCTCGGCGAAGGGATTGACGCAAAGATAAAGACAATTACAGTTCCTTGCCGCGAAGAATTTGTAAAGGTATATAAAGCATTATCAGAAAGCGGAAAGGATATGGATAACCTTTTTGCCGATATTTATTCGGATAATCTCAATTATTTCAAATTCAGGATTATTCTTGACTGCTTTCTGGAATTATCTCTTATAAAGACAGACTATGCAAAGCAGACGGTGTATCGTCTGAAAACGGATAAAAAAGTTGACCTTGAAAGCGCAGACGCGTTAAAGGCGATAAAATCAATCTGACGAAACGGGTGAAACGCTTTGGCAAACGAAGAAATTAAATACACTATAGACCTGTTGCTGAACAAAATACTTAGCGAGGACAAGCAATACGACATTACAAAAATAACAGAGGCTTATGACTTTGCCGCAAAGCAGCATATCGACCAGAAGAGAGATTCTGGCGAGCCGTATATCACCCATCCTATCGCGGTAGCATATATTCTCTTGGAACTGGGAATGGATACCGACACGATATGTGCCGCTCTTCTTCACGATGTTGTCGAGGATACCGACGCTACTCTTGACGATATAAAAAAGCTTTTCGGCGACGATTGCGCTATGCTTGTGGACGGCGTTACCAAAATCGGAAAAATTCCGCTTTTTACAAAAGAAGAACAGCAGGCGGAAAATGTCAGAAAGATACTTCTTGCAATGTCGCAGGATATAAGGGTAATAATAATAAAGCTTGCCGACAGACTTCACAATATGCGTACTCTCAATCACCGTCCGCCCGCAAAGCAAAGAGCGACAGCTCTTGAAACGATGAACATTTACGCTCCGATAGCGCACAGATTAGGTATCAGAGCGATAAAGGAAGAGCTTGAAGATATTGCGTTCCGATACCTTGACCCTTTCGCTTACAGCGAAATTGAGCAGGTTATGGAAAAGCGAAAGAGCGACAGACAGGCGTTCATAGAGTCCATTCAGGCGAGAATAAGAACAAGGCTCGAAAGTATGGACTTTATCAAAAAACCGCAGATTGACGGCAGAGTAAAGAGCATCTACGGAATATACAAAAAAGTGTATATGACTCAGCGTGGCTTCGATGAAATATATGACAAATACGCGATAAGAATAATAGTTTCCACCGTTTATGAGTGTTACAATGCTCTGGGCGTTATCCACGATATGTTCAAGCCTATCCCCAATCGTTTCAAGGACTATATCTCAACTCCCAAAGCGAATATGTATCAGTCGTTGCACACTACCGTTATCGGCAGAGAGGGAATACCTTTCGAGGTGCAGATAAGAACCTGGGATATGCACTACACCGCCGAATACGGAATTGCGGCGCACTGGAAGTATAAAGAGGGAATTCAGGGCAAGGATAGATTTGAGGGCAGACTTGCATGGATAAGACAGATTATCGAAGCACAGCAGGAAACAAACGATGTTGAAGAAATCGTCCGCACGATAAAATCAGACCTTGCGCCAGAAGATGTTTTTGCTTTTACCCCAAAAGGCGATATGATAACGCTCCCTGTTGATTCAACGGTGATAGATTTTGCATACGCCATTCATACTCAGGTCGGACACAAGATGTCGTCCGCAAAGGTAGACGGAAAGATAGTTCCCCTTGACTATAAGATAAAAACGGGCGAAATTGTTGAGATAATTCTTTCAAAGGACGAGAAAAAAGGACCTAACCGCTCGTGGCTCGATATTGCAAAGACAAACGAGGCAAAGGCAAAGATACGCTCGTGGTTCAAAAAAGAATGTCGCGACGAAAATATCCGAAACGGCAGGGCAGAGCTTGAAAGAGAATTCAGAAGAAACCTTATAAGAGTTCCCGAGGAGGAACTTGACGATTTTCTTAACGACGACCTGCACCGTCACAACTGTGAAACGGTCGAGGATTTCTATGCGGCGATAGGTTACGGCGGAATTATTCTTTCAAGGCTTATTCAGCGTTTTAAGGATAAATACACAAAGCAGTATCTTGAAAGCGATAAGCCCGTTGAAATTCCGCTTACAGCAACCGTTCCGCATAAAAAGAGCGCAGACGGAATTATCGTTGAGGGAATGGAAAACTGCCTTATAAAATTTGCGCAGTGCTGTAATCCGCTCCCCGGGGACGATGTTGTCGGCTTTATCACAAGAGGTCACGGAGTATCCATTCACAAGGCGGACTGCCAGAACTATCAGAATGCCGTTCGCGACAACAAAGAGCCTGAGCGTTGGGTGAAAGCCTCGTGGGAAGAAAGCAACACAAAAATCTACCGCACAACTATCGACATTGTTTCTTACGACCGACCGGGACTTCTTGCCGATGTTGCGACAATTCTTTCGGAGCTGAGAATTTTCATTCACGAAAGCTCGTCGAGAGAGCTTAAAGACGGATATGCAAGCATCACCGTAACAATAAGCGTCGGCGGAATTGAACAGCTCAACAATGTTATCGCAAGGTTAAAGCGTATCCCCGGAGTATCCTCGATAACAAGAACGGGCAAATAGCAAATACATTTTTCACACGGAGGAAGTATGGAAATAAGACAACTTAAAGGACTTGGCGTTTGCGGAACGAACTGCTATATCATTGTTTCGGATAAGGACAATGCCGTTCTTATAGACGCGCCCGAGGGAAGTAAAGATATTCTTTCCGCTCTGGGTGACGCAAGTCTTAAAAAAATAATTCTCACCCACGGTCATTTTGACCATATCTTTTCGGCGGGGGAAATTGCAGAAAAAACGGGAGCCGAAGTATATATCCACGAAAACGACCTTGCAAAGTTTAATGACGGCAGACTTAATCTCGCTCTGACATTCGGGGTTGACAACAGCTTTAAAAAGGTTGAAAATGCAATATCTTTTTCTGACGGAGATACAATTTCTCTTGACGAACTTGACTTTAAAATTCTGCACACCCCGGGGCACACTTCGGGAAGCGTCTGCATTTTCTTTCGTGATAATATCTTCACGGGGGACACGCTTTTCTGCAAAAGCAGGGGAAGAACAGACCTTGTGGACGCTAATCACAGCGATATGGTGCTGTCGCTCAAAAAGCTGATGGACTATGAGGGCGAATACGACGACTATAACATATATGCAGGACACGGGTTCAATACCACGCTGAATTCGGAGCGCGCAGAAAATGTTTATCTCAGAGGCTTTGACTATGACGATATGTTTTAAGGGCAACAGTTTTAAATATGAAACCGAGGCGATAATGAAGCTTTTTCTGCCCGTTGACAATTTCCGATTTGTCTATGACGATGTTGTTACGGACGGCGACTTTGCTTTAATATCGGTTAAAGAAGAAAATGAATTTTTCCGCCTTGAAGTCAGTGTTTCATTAGACGGCAAAAAAGCTGTTATGAAAGACAGTATCGCGAAAGAAAACGGATTTTCTTCGTGCGAATTTTCACTTTGCAGAATGCTTTACAAGTGCCTTTATAAGATAACGGGCAAGGCTCAGCCGTGGGGATGTATCACGGGCATAAGACCTGTCAAGGAAGTAAACAGGCTTATAGAAAAAAATATGTCAAGAGAAGAAATCTTCTCTGCGATGAAAGAAAAATATTTTATATCCGATGAAAAGCTGAACCTTGCATACAAAACCGCCGTCACGCAGGAAAAACTTCTTAAAATACCAAAAAAATCTTACAGCCTTTATGTTTCTATCCCGTTTTGCCCGACTCGGTGTGCATATTGCAGTTTTGTTTCACATTCGATGGACAGCGCGCAGAAGCTTATTCCGCAGTATGTAGAAAAGCTTTGCAAAGAAATTGAAATCACCGCGGAATATGCCGAAAAAGCAGGACTTACTCTTGACACCGTATATTTCGGCGGAGGAACTCCCACATCGCTTGACTCAGAAGATATCGACAAAATAATGAAGACGGTAGCAAAGTGCTTCACACTTTCGACAATCCGTGAATATACTGTTGAAGCGGGGCGCGCGGATACTATCACGGCGGAAAAGCTTGTGGTGATAAAAGAAAACGGCGGAAACAGAATATCCGTCAATCCCCAGACGATGAACGACAGCGTTTTGAAAACAATAGGCAGAAATCATACCGCCGAGCAGGTGAGAGAGGCTTTTTCTCTTGCAAGAAAAATCGGCTTTGAAAATATAAATACCGACCTTATCGCAGGTTTGCCGTCGGATAGTCTTGACAGCTTTAAAAATACCGTTGAGGAGGTTTTGAAGCTTAACCCCGAAAGTATAACCGTTCACACCTTAACGCTTAAAAGAGCGTCCTCATTATTTGCAAACGCAAAGCAGGTGAGCGACGACGATGTTGCGGCAATGGTTGCATATTCAGTTGACAGACTCTGCAAAATAGGGTATAATCCATATTATCTTTACAGACAAAAAAATACTCTCTGCAACCTTGAAAATGTCGGATATGCAAAAGAGGGCAAGGAGAGCCTTTATAATATTTTTATTATGGAGGAAGCGCAGACTATTCTCGCAGTGGGAGCGGCGGCATCGACAAAGCTTTGCGACGCAAAAAGCGGAAAGATAGAGAGAGTTTATAACTATAAATTCCCCTATGAATACATAAACCGCTTTGACGCACTTATGCAAAGAAAGAATGAAATAGCCGAATTTTACAAAAAATATCCGATAGAATAAGTTGATTGGGCAAAAGCCTTAACAAAAATAAAAGCTTCGCGCCGCTGTTTCGGAGCTTTTATCAAAATATATCAAAGCGGCAGAAAGGGAGCAAACTATGGCACAGACACCTTCACTTGATGTTGTTATCGACAACGCAAAAAGATATGCGGATATCGCCGCCGAAAAAACAAATGAGATTATAGAGCTTTCAAAGCTTAAACTCGACAAGGCAAAGTTACAGTCAAAGCTTCGCGAACAGTACCGCAAGCTCGGCAAATTCTATTATGATATAGCGACAAACGATACCACAAGCGAAACAACAGAGAATATGATTGACGAATGTATTGACGCTATAAAGGCTCTTAAACAGGATATCGAATGGGTGAGCGAGCAGATACGCTCATTAAAGCCTCACAGAATCTGCGCTGTATGCGGAGCAAAAAACCCCACATCCTGCAACTTCTGCTCATCCTGCGGCAAAAAGCTTTATTGATTTAAACCAAAGAGACGGAATTTTCCGTCTCTTTTTTATTTGCAAAAGTTGTATTTTCTATTTACAAGTTGTATTTAAAATGCTATAATGCACTTAGTGCGTTTTTAAAAAATAATATATGGTGGTAAGTTTATGAATATTGCTGTTGCACAATCGGGCGGACCTACAGCCGCGATAAACGCTTCTCTTGCGGGAGTATTTACCGAGGCTTTGAAATGTGACGAAATAAAAACCGTTTTCGGCTTTAAAAACGGCATTGACGGCGTTTTGAGAAATGACGCCGTCGATTTGTCGGATTATCTTAAAACCGATGAAGATGTGGAGGTATTAAAGCTTACTCCGTCAACGGTTCTCGGCTCCTGCCGATTAAAGCTTAAAAGCTTTGAAGAAAGCAAGGAGCAGTACGAAAAAATCCTTGAAGTCTTTGAAAGCCGCGATATAGGCGCTTTTTTCTATATAGGCGGAAACGATTCGATGGATACTGTTTTGAAGCTTTCGGAATATTTCAGAAAAATCGGCAAAGATATCAAGGTGATAGGCATACCCAAGACCATTGACAACGACCTTGTCGCAACGGACCACACACCAGGCTTCGGCTCGGCGGCAAAGTATATTGCGACGACCGTTGCCGAAATTATAAGGGACAGCCAGGTTTATGCGCTTACTTCCGTTACCGTAATAGAAATTATGGGCAGGGACGCAGGCTGGCTCACCGCCGCTTCGTCTGTTTTAAGAACAATGGGAGAGGACGCTCCGCACCTTATCTATCTGCCCGAAGTCCCCGTCACCAAGGAAAAGATTTTGAGCGAGATAAAAGAGGCTCACAAACAGCACAAAGCCTGCGTTGTCGCGGTTTCAGAGGGCATAAAGACTCCCGACGGAAAATATCTTGCCGAGGACAACCTTTCGGGCAATGTTGATGTTTTCGGTCATAAATACCTTTCGGGAGTGGGCAAGTATCTTGAAAATCTCATATCACGGGAGCTTTCCTGCAAGGTGCGCTCGGTAGAACTCAACATTATGCAAAGGTGCAGCAGTCACTTAGCGTCTCTTACGGATATTGAGGAATCTCAGCAAATCGGAGCCGCTGCTTTAAGACACGCGCTTTCGGGCAACACGGGCGAAATGATGGTTTTTGTCAGAAAGAGCGACAAGCCCTATGAGGTTGAAATCTCCTCGGCGGATATAAAAAGTATCGCAAATAAAGAAAAATTATTCCCTCGCGAGTGGATAAACGAAGAAGGAAACAACATAAAGGACGAGGCTCTCGACTACTTTATGCCGCTTATTCAGGGCGAAGTTTCGCTGTTTAAGAAAAACGGCCTGCCCGTTCACACGATAATTAAATAAAAAATTAAAAAATGTTCTTGACTTATTGCTGTTTTTTTTATATAATAAGAAACGATGTATTCATATAGCGGCAAGGAGGAAATCTTATGGGAAGTTATGAAGACTTTTATGAGAACAGCTTCGGCGGAATAAATATCGGCGATGAAATAAAGATTTATAAAGAAGGTCAGACCTATACAGGTACTCTGATTTTCAAGAACGAACATTATATCACCGTTCAGTTGCCCTATTACAGAGAGGGCTTCTCTATGCTTGATTTTTACACAGGTCACGCAAAGATAGCAGGCGTTCGCGGCGAAGACTTTGACATTGAGATGGACGATATTGTTACCGATGAAGATGAATTCGGCGACGAAGACATCGATATGGACGCTTTTGAAGACGACGAATAACGGGGGATATTATGGCTGAGCTTAAATACGAAATTGTCAGAAATATCGGCGTTCTCGGTGAAAACGCAAAGGGTTGGACAAAGGAACTCAACCTTGTTTCGTGGAACGACCGCGAGCCTAAGTACGATATCCGCGAATGGTCGCCCGACCACGACAAGATGGGCAAGGGTGTAACACTCAGCGAGGACGAATTCTTAGAGCTTAAAACAATAATTGAGAATATGTAATGTAAAGGCTTTTAAAGCCTTTTACGGAGACGTATCGAAGTGGTCATAACGGGAACGACTCGAAATCGTTTGAGCGGTGAAACGCTCCGTGGGTTCGAATCCCACCGTCTCCGCCAGCGAAATCGTTCTCGGGTTTTTCCCCGAGGGCGATTTTCATTTTAGAATAACGAAAGGAGAATAATATGATAAAGACTGTACTTAAAACTATCTGGCAGTATTTCAAAAAGCTGGACAAACAGCTTTTTATCGCGGTTTCTGCTTGTTCTCTTTTCAGCGTTCTGCTTGTTTATTCGATAGTTAAAAACGGAATGATAAGCTATCTCACCACAAACGAATATAAAAAACAGCTTGTTGCCGTGGGACTCGGAATGATTGCGGCGATGGTGCTTTCGGCGCTCGATTACCGCAAATTTGTCAAGCTCTGGTTTTTATACGGCCCTGCGTGTATGATTCTTTCTCTTCTGCTTTTTACACCGCTTGGTTTCGGGCGCGAAGGCTCGAACAATGTCAACTGGCTCGACCTCGGCTTTATCTCTATTCAGCCGTCCGAGTTTTTAAAGCTTGCTTTCATTCTTACTTTCGCCTTGCATCTTTCAAAAGTCGACGACAAGATAAATCAGCCTATTCAGCTTTTGCTTCTTTTACTGCACGCCGCTTTGCCGATAGGAGTAATTTTCATTCAGAACGACTACGGAACTGTTGCTGTATTCATTTTTATTGTTGCGATTATGCTCTATTCGGCAGGAATTTCTTTCAAATACATCGCGGCGGTGCTTGTGGCATTGCCTGCTCTTGCGGCGGCGGCTTGGTTCTTTGTATTGGGACCTACCCACAAAAACCGTATACTCGTTCTTTTTAACCCCAATCTTGACACAACAGCAGGCGACCAGCAGGCGGCGGGCAAGATAGCTCTCGGCTCCGGACAGCTTTTCGGCAAGGGACTTTTCGGTGGAGAATACTACTATGTTCCCGACGCTCACAACGACTTTATTCTTTCGTATATCGGACAGACATTGGGCTTTGTCGGCTGTATGATAACCATCGGAGTGCTTGGATATATCTGCCTTAAAATTCTTGCAAACGCACATATCGCAAGGGATAATCTCGGCAAATATATCTGTATGGGAGTATTCGCTCTTATGCTTATCCACTGCTTTATCAATATCGGAATGGTTCTCGGAGTAATGCCCGTTATCGGCGTTCCGCTCCCCTTTATCAGCGACGGCGGAACGGCAATGCTCAGTATGTATGTGGCGATAGGCTTTGTTATGAGCACCTATTCACATTCCGACAAAGGATATGCGGTTTTCTATGACAAAACATAAAAATACGGCGCAAGTGGCAAAATCCGCTTGCGCTTTTGCTTTTATGTATAAAAAAAGCGGTTATAATCTTATATTTTGTGGGATATTGATAATAGCGTAAAAAAGACTTATATGGTATAATAAAATCAGGTATTTTTTATACGCTTTTAAACAATTACACATTTTTTGGAAACGGGGAATTAAAATGCTTACAGACATCGAAATCGCTCAGCAGGCTAAAATGCTCAAAATTACTGAAATCGCTAAAAATATCGGAATATCGGAGGACGATATCGAGCCTTACGGTCACTATAAGGCAAAGGTATCCGAGCGCCTTTTTACAGAAGTCAAGGATAAAGAGGACGGAAAGCTCATTCTTGTTACAGCCATTAACCCCACTCCCGCAGGAGAGGGCAAGACCACAATAAGCGTCGGACTTGCCGAGGCTATGAAGTGCATAGGCAAAAATGCAGTTCTCGCTCTGCGTGAACCCTCACTCGGTCCCGTATTCGGTATCAAGGGCGGCGCGGCAGGCGGCGGATACGCTCAGGTCGTTCCGATGGAGGATATAAACCTTCACTTTACGGGTGATATGCACGCTATTACTGCCGCAAACAACCTGCTTTGCGCTATGATAGACAATCATTTACAGCAGGGCAATGTGCTCAGAATTGACCAGAGAAGAATTCTTTTCAAGCGTTGTATGGATATGAACGACCGCGCTCTGAGATTTGTCAATGTCGGTCTTGGCGGAAAGATAAACGGCGTTCCCCGTGAGGACGGCTTCAACATCACCGTTGCTTCCGAAATTATGGCTATACTTTGCCTCGCTTCCGACCTTTCTGACCTTAAAGAAAGACTCGGCAGAATTCTTGTTGCATACGACTTTGACGGCAACCCCGTTTTTGCAAAGGATATAGGCGCTTGCGGAGCAATGACAGCTCTTCTTAAAGACGCATTGAAGCCTAACCTTGTTCAGACGCTTGAAAACACACCCGCATTTATCCACGGCGGACCTTTTGCAAACATCGCTCACGGCTGTAACTCTGTCAGAGCGACAAAGCTTGCTCTTAAACTCGGTGACTACTGCATAACAGAGGCAGGCTTCGGCTCCGACCTCGGCGCTGAAAAGTTTATGGACATCAAGTGCCGTTTTGCAGGTCTTAAACCATCCTGCGTAGTTCTTGTCGCAACGATACGCGCGCTCAAATATAACGGCGGCGTTCCCAAGACAGAGCTTACAACAGAAAATCTTGAAGCGCTTGAAAAGGGTATCGTAAACCTTAAAACACATATTGAAAATATGCAGAAATTCGGTGTGCCCGTTGTTGTTGCTATAAACCGTTTCCACACCGACAGCGACGCTGAAATCGCATTTATTGAAAAATTCTGCGCCGAAATGGGCGTTGAGGTTTCTCTTGCAGAGATCTTTGCAAAGGGCGGAATGGGCGGAACAGACCTTGCCGAAAAGGTTTGTCGCACCATTGAAACAAAGCCTTCAAACTATGCACCCCTTTACGATGAAAAGCTTCCCATTAAAGAAAAGCTTGGAATTATCGCAAAGGAAATCTACCGTGCCAACGGGGTTATCTATACCGCTCAGGCTGAAAAGGCTATCAAGGAAATCACAGCTCTCGGCTTTGACAATATACCCGTATGCGTTGCAAAAACTCAGTATTCACTCTCGGACGACCCGACTAAGCTTGGCAAACCCGAAAACTTTGAGATTACTGTCCGCGATGTAAAGCTTTCGGCAGGAGCAGGCTTTGTTGTTGCTCTCACGGGCGACATTATGACAATGCCGGGACTGCCCAAGGCTCCCGCGGCTCTTAAAATCGACTGCGATAATGACGGCAACATCACAGGACTTTTCTAAGGAGAATTAAAATGACCTTTGTTTCTCACTCGCCCGATGACACCATAGCCTTTGCCGAAAAAGTCGGCTCCCTTTTAAAAGGGGGAGATATAATCGCATACAAGGGCGGAATGGGCGCAGGCAAAACCACTTTTACAAGGGGACTTTGCAAAGGACTCGGACTTCCCGATGAAGTTACCTCGCCGACATTTGCCCTTGTCAACGAATACCGCGGCGAAGAAATAACGCTCTACCACTTTGATATGTACCGCATAAGCGGAGAGGGCGACCTTGAAACAACGGGATTTTACGATTACATCTCGCCCGAAAGCGTCATCGCGGTTGAATGGTCCGAGAATATCGAGGACTGCCTGCCGAAAGACATTATCACGATTGAGATAGAAACAACAGACGAAAACGAAAGAAAAATTACAGTGTTTGGGGATGAACGCTTTGAAGATACTGGGGATTGACACATCGGGCAGAACGGCTTCCGTTGCGGTATGCGACGAATGTTCCGTAATAGCGCAGACTTCCGTTATGACAAAGCTCACCCATTCGCAGATTATACTTCCGCTTTGCATTGAAACTCTTGAAAAAGCAAAGATTTCTCTTGACGACATTGATAGAATTGTTGTGTCGGACGGTCCGGGTTCTTATACGGGGCTTCGCATAGGCATTTCAGCCGTAAAGGGAATGGTGTTCGCTTCGGGCAAAGAATGTGTGGGAGTGTCGACCCTTGAAAGTCTTGCCTATAATGTTTTTGGAATGGGAAGAAAAATCTGCTCTGTAATGTCGGCAAGACAAAATCTTGTCTACACCGCTTTTTTTGAGGATAACAAAGAAAAGCTGACAAGAATATGCGACGACAGAATTATCACCGAAGAACAGCTTTTTGAAGAAATATCGGAAGAAACAATACTTGTCGGAGATTATGCAAAGGATTTTTTCAATAAATATAATGAAAAGAAGCTTTTTCTTTCACCACCGCATTTAAGATACCAGCTTGCAAGCAGTCTTTGCTTTGCAAGCCTTGATAAAGAGCCCGTTTCGGCTGAAATGCTTGACGCAAGATATTTACAGCCGACAAAGGCGGAAAAAGACCTTGAACAGAAAATCGGAGGGAAATAAAATGTTGGCAATAGGTTGCGACCACGGCGGATACGCCCTTAAACTTGAAATCCTGAAATATCTTGACGAAAAGGGAATAGAATATAACGATATGGGCTGTAACGGGGAATCCTGCGATTATCCCGACATCGCTCACGAAGTCTGCACCCTTATTCAGAAAGGCGAGGCAGAAAAAGGAATACTTATCTGCGGAACAGGCATAGGCATTTCAATCTCTGCAAATAAGCATAAGGGGATAAGAGCCGCTCTTTGCACCGATGAATATATGGCAAAGTACACAAGACTTCATAACGACGCGAATGTTCTTTGTCTTGGCGGTCGTGTAATAGGCGGAGGAGTTGCCGTAGAGATAGTTGACGCTTTTCTCTCAACAGAATTTGAGGGTGGCAGACATCAGAGAAGAATTGACAAAATAACAGAGCTTGAAAACAACTGATTTTTGAGGAGGTTCTTTTATGTGCGGAATTGTCGGATATGTTGGCAGACAGCAGTGTGCGGATATTCTTGTGAGCGCTCTTAAAAAGCTTGAATACCGCGGCTATGATTCTGCGGGAATAGCCGTTCACTCGAACGGAAAGATAAAGACTGTCAAGGCTAAGGGCAAAATTGCCGAGGGACTTGAAGCAAAGCTTGCAAAAGAGGGCAAGCCTTACGGCACCTGCGGTATCGCTCATACAAGATGGGCAACTCACGGCGAGCCTTCAGATGTCAACTCTCACCCTATCGGCAACGGAAGAATTACCATTGTCCACAACGGAATTATTGAAAATTACCGCGAGATAAAGGAATTTTTGATATCAAAGGGTTACGGCTTTGAAAGCGAGACCGACACCGAAACCGTAGCAAAGCTTCTTGATTACTATTACAGCGGAGACCCCATTGACGCTATTATCAGCGCGCTCAGCGACATTGAGGGAGCGTACGCTCTCGGCATTATTTTCAGGGATTTCCCCGAAAAAATCTATGCTGTGAGAAAAGAAAGTCCTCTCATTGTAGGAAAAGGAAAGGGCGAAAACTTCATAGCGTCCGATATGACTGCCATACTTGAACATACAAAGGAATATTATCTTCTTGAACAGGGCGAAATCGCCGTTCTTGACGGAGACAGCATCAGCTTTTACAATCTTCATAAGGGAAGTATAGAAAAAACTATCTGCATTGCGGATTGGGATATGGACGCGGCAGAAAAGGGCGGATACGAGCATTTTATGCTCAAAGAAATTCACGAACAGCCGTCCGTTATCAAGACAACGATAAACCCCAGAATAAAAGACGGTCTGCCCGACCTCAGCGAATGTGGAATAACTCCCGAAAAACTCAATTCTTATAAGAGAATTTTTGTTGTTGCCTGCGGAACAGCTATGCACGCGGGTGTTGTGGGCAGATATGTTATTGAAAAGCTGGCAAGAGTGCCCGTAAGCGTTGAAATAGCCTCGGAATTCAGATACAGAGAGCCTATCGTTTCAGAGGGCGACCTTGTTATAGTTATTTCACAATCGGGCGAAACGGCAGACAGCCTTGCCGCTATGCGCCTTGCAAAACAGCTCGGAGCGGAAACTCTCGCCATTGTCAATGTCAAGGGAAGCTCGATAGCAAGAGAGGCAGATATGCTCATCTATACCCACGCAGGTCCCGAAATCGCAGTTGCCTCAACAAAGGCTTATATGGTGCAGATTGCCGTTATGTATCTTCTTGCGTTTGAGATGGCTCTTGCCGCAGGAAAGATTGATGAAACCGAGTGCAGAAGACTTACTTCGCTTCTTCGCGAAACTCCCGAAAAGATTGAAAAGATACTCGAAAACACCGAGGACGCTCAGTATATCGCCGCTCAGCTTCTTACAGCCGACAGCCTGCTCTATATCGGAAGAGGTCTTGACTATGCGCTCAGTATGGAAGGCTCGTTAAAGCTTAAAGAGCTTTCATATATTCACAGCGAATCATACGCCGCAGGAGAACTCAAACACGGAACAATTTCACTCATCACCGACAATGTTCCCGTAATAGCGGTTGCAACTCAGCAGAACCTTTTTGACAAGACGATAAGCAATATCAAAGAGGTCAAGACAAGAGGAGCAAAGGTGATAATCGTTTGCAGAGAAAGCTATGTTCCCGATAAGGACATCGCTGATTTCAAATTCGGTCTGCCCGATGATGTTGAGGACCTTCTTATGCCGATGGCGGCGGTTGTTCCATTACAGCTTATTGCATATTACACCTCGGTTTTAAGGGGCAACGATGTTGATAAGCCGAGAAACCTTGCAAAGTCGGTTACCGTTGAATAATTACAGATAGTATAATTCGATTATAATATACAAAAAGTAAAAGGAGTACGGAAAATGGAGCTTATATCGGTCATTGTTCCCTGCTATAATGAAGAAGAAAGTCTGCCGCTTTTTTATGACGAGATAAAAAGGGTATCTTCCGAGATGAAATCAAAGGACGAACTTTCTTTTGAATTTATCTTTGTCAATGACGGCTCACGGGATAAAACCCTCGGTATTTTAAGGGATATGGCAAAAAAGGACAATGAAGTGCGATATGTTTCGTTTTCAAGAAACTTCGGCAAAGAGGCGGCAATGTATGCAGGTCTTGAAGCTTCAAAGGGCGACTATGTAGTTATCCTTGACGCTGATTTACAGCACCCTCCGCGCCTTATCCCCGAAATGTACTCCTATGTGAAGTCGGGCGAATACGATTGTGCCGCAACAAGAAGAATATCAAGAAAAGGCGAGCCTAAATTGCTTTCGTTCTTCTCAAACAAGTTCTATGATGTGATAAACAAAATTTCTCAGACTCAGATTGTAAACGGCGCGCAGGACTTCCGCTTTATGAAAAGGCAGATGGTCGACGCTATCCTCTCTATGAGCGAATATAACCGCTTTTCAAAGGGAATTTTCAGCTGGGTAGGTTTTCGCACAAAATTTATCGAGGTCGAAAATACAGAGCGCGTTGCAGGAACGACAAAGTGGAACTTCTTCAAGCTGTTCAGATATTCCCTTGAAGGCATCTTCGCATTCTCCACAGCTCCCCTTGAAATTTCTGTATTTCTCGGACTTTTCTTCTGCTTTGCGGCGTTTGTGCTTCTCATAATTTTACTGCTTGACATTTTCCTCTGGCATACAGGCTGGACACAGACCTTGACGCTCCTTTCCGTTTTGCTTTTCACAAGCGGAGCAGGACTTGTCTGCACAGGAATTTTAGGTCAGTATCTTGCAAAGACCTATCTTGAAGTCAAGGGCAGACCTATCTATATAAAAGCCGAGGACGAAACCTCACAAAGATAATAAAGGGTACAACATTTCTATGTAAAAGTGGAAATGTCACCATAAATTTAATAGAGCCGTTGCTTGATAACCGGCTTAAAAAAACAAGGAGAGATTACCTATGAAAACAAAAATCAGAACACTCGACATCGTACAAATCGCAATCGTTGCGGCGCTTTATGCTGTTTTAACGGTTGCGATTTCGCCTATCGCCTATGGTCCGATACAGTTCAGAATATCGGAAATACTTGTGCTTTTGTGTTTTTATAACAAAAAGTACTGCGTGTCAATGACCTTGGGGTGCCTTATTGCAAACCTTTTCAGCCCGATGGCGTTGCTCGATGTTCCGTTCGGGACGCTTGCTACGGTGCTTGCCGTTCTTGTGATAGCTCACAGCAATAACCTCTTTTTAGGCTCCCTTGCGGCAACTGTCTTTAACGGAATAATTGTTGGAATTGAACTTTATGTCGCATTCAAAGAACCGCTTCTGATTTCAATGGGCACAGTTGCTCTCGGCGAATTTGTCGTTGTCAGCGTTGCGGGAGTGATTATTTTCAAATTGCTTGAAAAGAATTCTCACTTTATGCGCCTTATCGACGATAAAAAGCTGTCATCGGCGGA
>CALZLD010000011.1 GCA_945788225.1 uncultured Clostridia bacterium | reverse complement strand
AATTATTCGTTGATCTTTGTAACAACGCCTGAACCTACTGTTCTGCCGCCTTCACGGATAGCAAAACGAAGTCCTTCTTCGATAGCGATAGGAGTGATGAGCTCAACATCCATTTCAACGTTATCTCCGGGCATGCACATTTCCTTGTCAGCAGGAAGTGCTACGATACCTGTAACGTCTGTTGTTCTGAAGTAGAACTGAGGTCTGTAGTTGTTGAAGAAAGGAGTATGACGGCCGCCTTCGTCCTTCTTAAGAACGTAAACCTGACCATGGAACTTTGTGTGAGGATGAATTGTGCCGGGCTTGCAAAGAACCTGTCCTCTTTCGATATCTGTTCTCTGGATACCACGGAGAAGAGCACCGATGTTATCGCCTGCTTCAGCGTAGTCAAGAATCTTTCTGAACATTTCGATACCTGTTACAACAGTCTTCATCTTTTCGTCCTTAAGGCCAACGATTTCAACTTCGTCAGAAGTCTTGAGCTGTCCTCTTTCTACTCTACCTGTAGCAACTGTTCCACGACCTGTGATTGTGAAAACGTCCTCGACAGGCATAAGGAAAGGAAGGTCAGACTTTCTGTCAGGAGTAGGAATGTAGCTGTCAACAGCGTCCATAAGTTCAAGGATAGGAGCGTAAGCAGGGTCGTTGAGGTCATCGGGAGCTTCAAGAGCCTGAAGAGCTGAACCCTTGATTATAGGAATATCGTCTCCGGGGAATTCCTGCTTGTTAAGAACGTCACGGATGTCCATTTCAACGAGTTCGAGAAGTTCGGGGTCGTCAACCTGGTCAGCCTTGTTCATGAATACAACGATTGCAGGAACGCCTACCTGACGAGCAAGAAGAACGTGTTCCTTTGTCTGAGCCATAGGACCATCAGAAGCAGCAACTACGAGGATAGCGCCGTCCATCTGAGCAGCACCTGTGATCATGTTCTTAACATAGTCAGCGTGGCCCGGGCAGTCAACGTGAGCGTAGTGACGGTTCTTTGTCTCATACTCAACGTGAGCTGTGTTGATTGTAATACCTCTTTCTCTCTCTTCGGGAGCAGAGTCGATGTTTGCGTAATCCTTCTTTTCAGCAAGACCCTGAAGAGAAAGTGTCTTTGTGATAGCTGCTGTAAGAGTTGTTTTGCCGTGGTCAACGTGGCCGATTGTACCAATGTTAACGTGGGGTTTAGTTCTTTCGAAATGTGCCTTTGCCATTGGAAAATTCCTCCTTAAAATATAAAGTGTTGTTTTTATACGCGGGTTATGAAATCATTGTACCAAATAAATGGAATAATTTCAAGTGTTTTTTTTATTTTAGCCGTTATTTTTACTTCTTGATGTCATAATCTTGTCAGCGATGTTCTTGGGAACTTCAATATAGCTGTGAGGTTCCATTGTGTACTGTCCACGGCCCTGTGTCTTTGAACGGAGGTCGTTTGAGTAACCGAACATTTCCGAAAGAGGAACAAGAGCGTCAACCTGTGCGGTACCGTTCTGTGTTTCCTGACCGAGAATCTGTCCTCTTCTTGAAGTAAGGTCACCGATGATTGTACCCATGTGTTCATCGGGGATAATAGCCGAAACCTTCATGATAGGTTCAAGGATAACTGCATCAGCCTTCTTCATAGCCTCCTTGAATGCCATAGAACCGGCAATCGAGAACGCCATTTCAGATGAGTCGACTTCGTGGTAAGAACCATCGTAAAGAGTAACCTTAACGTCAACTACGGGGTAACCTGCGAGGATACCTGCCTTCATTGCGCCCTGGATACCCTTATCAACTGCGGGAATGTATTCCTTGGGAATAGCACCGCCGACAACATTGTTGATAAACTCGTATCCCTTACCTGACTCGTTAGGTTCAACCTTAATCTTAACATGACCGTACTGACCTTTACCACCCGACTGACGAGCGTACTTGTGGTCAACATCGGCAAGCTTCTTGATTGTTTCCTTATAAGCAACCTGGGGTGCGCCGACATTTGCTTCAACCTTAAATTCACGGAGCATACGGTCAACGATGATTTCAAGGTGAAGTTCGCCCATTCCGGCGATAATTGTCTGACCTGTTTCTTCGTCTGTCCATGTCTTGAATGTGGGGTCTTCTTCAGCAAGCTTTGAAAGCGCAATACCCATCTTTTCCTGACCTGCTTTTGTCTTGGGCTCGATAGCGAGCTGGATAACAGGGTCAGCAAATTCCATGGATTCGAGGATTACAGGGTGCTTGGGGTCACAAAGTGTGTCGCCTGTTGTAGTATTCTTCAAACCAACGGCAGCGTAGATATCACCTGCGTAGCATGTTTCGATATCTGTTCTGTGGTTAGCGTGCATCTGAAGAATACGACCGAATCTTTCGTTAGAGTCCTTATTTGCGTTAAGAACTGTAGAACCTGCGTTGATTGTTCCCGAATATACACGGAAGAATGCAAGCTTTCCAACAAACGGGTCCGTTGCAATCTTGAATGCAAGAGCTGCAAAAGGTTCGTCATCGGAAGAAGGTCTTGTTGTTTCTTCTCCTGTTTCGGGGTTGATGCCCTTGATATCTTCGATATCCGTAGGTGCGGGCATGTAGTCGATGATAGCGTCAAGAAGCTTCTGAACACCTTTGTTCTTGTAAGATGTACCGCATGTTACGGGAACCATCTTGTTTGCAATGGTGGACTTTCTGATGCACTTCTTGATTTCTTCTATGGTGAGCTCTTCGCCTGCGAAGAACTTTTCCATAAGAGCGTCATCCTGCTCTGCCACATGCTCAATAAGAGCGTCGTGGTATTCCTGAGCCTTTTCCTTCATATCATCGGGAATTTCTTCCACTCTGATATCTTTTCCAAGGTCGTCATAATAAACATAAGCCTTCATCTCAACAAGGTCAATAATTCCCTTGAAGGTGTCTTCCGAGCCTATCGGAAGCTGAATCGGAACTGCGTTTGCGTGAAGTCTTGTATGCATCATGTCAACAACGCGATAGAAGTCCGCACCCATAATGTCCATCTTATTTACATAAGCCATACGGGGAACATGATACTTGTCAGCCTGACGCCAAACTGTTTCCGACTGAGGTTCAACACCGCCCTTAGCGCAGAGAACTGTTACAGAACCGTCGAGTACACGAAGTGAACGCTCAACCTCAACTGTAAAGTCAACGTGGCCGGGAGTGTCGATTATGTTGATTCTATGGCCTGCCCAGTAGCATGTTGTAGCAGCGGAAGTGATAGTGATACCTCTTTCCTGCTCCTGTGCCATCCAGTCCATTGTCGCAGCACCCTCGTGAGTTTCGCCAATCTTGTGATTAACGCCTGTGTAGAACAGGATACGCTCGGTCGTGGTTGTTTTACCTGCGTCAATGTGAGCCATTATACCAACATTTCTGGTCATTTCCAGTGAACAATCTCTTGGCATAATATCCTCCTTGTTATACTACTGAACAAATCACCAACGGAAATGTGCAAAAGCCTTATTAGCTTCAGCCATTTTGTGTGTATCGTCACGCTTTTTGCAAGCGCCGCCCATACCGTTGAGTGCGTCCATAATTTCTCCTGCAAGTCTTTCCTTCATTGTCTTTTCGTTTCTTGCTCTTGAATATGTTGTAAGCCATCTGAGTCCCAATGTCTGGCGTCTTTCGGGACGAACCTCCATAGGAACCTGATATGTCGCACCACCTACACGGCGAGCCTTAACTTCGAGAACGGGCATAATATTTTCCATTGCCTGTTCAAACGCTTCGAGAGCGTCTTTACCGGTTTTTTCTGCTACGATTTCGAATGCACCGTAAACAATCTTCTGAGCTACGCCCTTCTTACCGTCAAGCATTACATTGTTGATAAGACGAGTAACGAGCTTTGAGTTGTATACAGGGTCCTGCAAAACATCACGCTTTGCAACATTACCTCTTCTTGGCATTCCGCTTCCCTCCTTCATATAATGATATCATAGGTACTCGTTTCATCCGCATATTTTATACACGGAAAACCCGTCGACCAATGCAGAGGCGCCTGTATACATTATAATATATATACAGATACTCCACATAAATCGTGGTATCGAGATTACTATAAAATGGTTTGCAAAAGTCTTACGAAGAATATTACTTCGCTGCTCCTGCCTTCGGTCTCTTTGCACCGTACTTTGAACGAGCCTGCATTCTCTTTGCAACGCCCTGTGCGTCAAGAGTACCACGGATGATGTGGTAACGAACACCGGGGAGGTCCTTTACTCTTCCGCCTCTGATGAGAACAACAGAGTGTTCCTGCAGGTTGTGTCCTATTCCGGGAATATAAGCTGTTACTTCAGAACCGTTTGTAAGTCTTACTCTGGCAATTTTTCTCATAGCTGAGTTAGGCTTCTTAGGTGTAGCTGTTCTTACTGCTGTGCAAACACCGCGCTTCTGAGGTGAAGTCTGTTCGATAGCTACTTTCTTCTTGGCGTTGTAACCTTTGAGAAGTGCGGGAGCTGTCGATTTCTTTTCGATAACATCTCTTCCCTTGCGAACTAACTGGTTAAAGGTTGGCATTATATCGATCTCCTTTCTTGAAAAATTCTGCTGTGAAAATACATAAATTCGGGCATAGCTTGCCCTATATATAATCACGCTAGATTATTGTACTATAATATTTTTGCAATGTCAAGCGTTTTATACAAAATTTTGCGCTTAATTTGTTACAATATGCAAAAAGACATACATTTTCTTCTATCATTTGTGTGAATTGACAATCTGAGGAAAAATTATAGGTAATTCTTTTTAAAAAACAGATATTGTTTACAATTTGTTCATTGACAAAAAGCGCATTAAATGATATAACAAATATATGAACAAATGCTCATATATTGAGGTGATAATATGGAAAACAAAGACGAAGTTATTGAAAAATGCGATTATATCCACGCTCATGAGGATATTATAAAGAAGGTTGAAGAACTTATGCCCGACGAAGAACTTTTATATGATTTGTCAGAGCTTTTCAAGGTTTTTGGCGATTCCACAAGGATAAGAATGTTATATGTTCTTTCGGAGTCGGAAATGTGCGTATGCGACCTTGCAACAATTCTCGGAATGACGCAGTCGGCAATTTCGCATCAGCTGAGAGCGTTGAAACAAAGCAAGCTTGTCAAGTGCAGACGGGATGGAAAATCGGTCTTTTATTCTCTTGCCGACAGTCATGTAAAAACGATTTTAGAGCAAGGTCTTGAACATATAGAGGAATGAGGTTTTTAATATGGGATACTGGGATAAGATTTCGGGAATTTACGATTTGGCAGAACTCGTTAACAGAAAAGCATATTCGGGAATGGTTGCCTATGTTGAAAGGCTTGTGCCAAAGAATTCAAAGGTGCTTGACTGCGCCGCAGGAACGGGCGAGCTTTCAATAGCAGCATCAAAAAATGCAGAGAGCGTTATTTCAACGGATATGTCATCGGCTATGCTTGAAGTGGCTGAGAAAAAGTGTTTAAGAAAACATATTGACAATGTATTCTTTGACGAAAGGAACATTTTTCATCTTGACGACACCGATGAAAGCTATGATGTTGTCATTGCGGGAAATGTCCTTCACCTGATAAAGTCGCCCGAAAAGGCAGTTAAGGAGCTTGCAAGGGTGACAAAAAAAGGCGGACGGCTTATTCTTCCTACATTTCTTGTTGACGAAAATTCACCTGCAATAAGGCTCTATAAGCTTTTCGGATACAGGCAGGAAACAAGCTTTACCGCTGAAAGCTATCTTGAAATGCTTGAAAATTGTGAGATAGGCGACATTCATCTTAAAGTGATTGACGGACTTATTCCCGTTGCGTTCGCTGTTATAAACAAGAAGAAAGGTGTTTAACAATATGAAAAAGGTATATAAACTTGAAAATCTTGACTGCGCAAACTGTGCCGCAAAAATGGAAGAGGCAATTCAGAAAATCGACGGTGTGACAAGTGCAAGTGTGAGCTTTATGCGTCAAAGACTCACAATAGAAGCAGATGAAGAAATCTTTGAAGATGTTATTGCAAAGGCTCAGAAAGCTTGCAAGAAGATAGAGCCTGACTGTACTATCTGCGTTTAGGTGAGCATTATGAATAAAAAACAAAAAAGAAATCTTATAAGAATAATCGTCAGTGGAATATTGCTTATCGGGATATCAATTATTTTCAGGGTTTTTTCGATAAATATATTTGTTTTGAGATTAGCCCTGTATATTCTGCCTTATGCTGTAATAGGATATGATATTCTCTATAAGGCAATAAGAAATATCTTTCACGGTCAGATTTTTGACGAAAACTTTCTGATGGCAATAGCTACTGTCGGAGCCTTTATCTTAGGAGATTATCCCGAAGCTGTCGCTGTTATGCTTTTCTATCAGGTCGGAGAACTTTTTCAAAGCTGTGCTGTGGAAAGGTCGAGAAAATCAATATCTGACCTTATGGATATCTGCCCCGATTACGCTAATGTCGAGCGTGACGGAATGATAGAAGAAGTTATGCCAGAAGAGGTCGCAGAGGGCGAAACGATAGTCATAAAGCCGGGCGAGAAAATCCCCATTGACGCAGTTGTAACAGAGGGTTCTTCCGAGATAAACACATCGGCTCTGACAGGAGAATCGTTGCCGAGAGAAGTAAATGTCGGGGATAATCTTATAAGCGGTTGTATCAACGGAAGAGGACTTTTAAAGGCAAAAACAACAAAAACATACGATAACTCAACCGTTGCAAAGATACTCGACCTTGTTGAAAATTCATCGTCACGAAAAGCAAAATCGGAAAATTTCATTACAAAGTTTGCAAAATACTACACTCCTGCTGTAATAGGACTTGCCGTTCTCATTGCAGTTATACCTCCCCTGCTCTTTCACGGTGAATGGAGCAAATGGATTGAGCAGGCGCTGATTATGCTCGTTATATCCTGCCCGTGTGCTCTTGTTATTTCTGTTCCGTTAAGCTTTTTCGGCGGAATAGGCGGAGGCTCAAAAAAGGGAATTCTCATAAAAGGAAGCACCTGCATTGAAGCTCTTTCAAAGGCTGAAATAGCTGTATTTGACAAAACGGGTACGCTGACAAAAGGCAACTTCAAGGTGACGGCTGTTCATCCGAAAGAGTATTCGGAAGAAAAGCTTCTTGAATATGCCGCTCTTGCCGAAAGCTTTTCAGACCACCCCGTTTCCGTATCTCTCAAAGAAGCCGCTGATCAAAATCTTGACAGCGCCAGAGTAACAAAAAATGAGGAGATTGCAGGTCACGGAGTTATTTCTGAAATTGACGGAAAAACTGTTGCTGTCGGCAACGGAAAACTTATGGACAAGGTCGGAGTCGAGTGGCACGAATGTCACAAGACGGGTACGGTTATCCATATTGCCATCGACGGAATATATGCAGGTCATATTGTTATATCCGATGAAATAAAGAAAGAATCAAAGACGGCATTAAAAGCTCTTTCGAATTTGGGAATAAAACGCAAAATTATGCTGACGGGCGACAAAAAATCGGTTGCCGAAAGTGTTTCAAAAGAGCTTGACATAAGCGAATTCTACTCCGAACTTTTGCCTGCCGACAAGGTTTCTTATGTCGAAAAGCTGATGAAAGAAAAGTCTGAGGGAAAATCGCTTGTATTTGTCGGCGACGGAATAAACGACGCACCCGTTCTCACGCTTGCCGACATAGGCATAGCTATGGGAGCGTTAGGCTCGGACGCGGCAATAGAGGCGGCAGATGTTGTCATAACGGACGATAACCCCGAAAAAATCGCTATTGCCGTAAAGCTTTCAAAAAAGACTATGCAGATAGTAACGCAGAATATTATTTTTGCTCTTGCGGTTAAAATAATAATTATGCTTTTGGGTATTTTCGGAAAAGCGAATATGTGGCTTGCGGTGTTTGCAGATGTGGGAGTTTCGGTCATAGCGATACTCAACGCAATACGGTGTTCAAAAGTTGAATAGACATAAAAATGTGCCAAAGGCTTTCCCTTGGCACATTTTTTTATTCGACAAATTCTTTTCTTATCTTTTCGGCAAAATAAAGCGAGCCACAGAATATGACAACATCTTCGGGGGTGACTTTATCGAGAGTTGTTGTCGGACATCCGTTTTTCTTGAAAAGCGCTTCAAGCTCAACGCCGGGAACACAATTAGGGTGAAAGTCCCCTACTCCGACGCAAGCCTTTGCGCAAGGCGCAAGAATTTCAGCGCAACGGAAAATGTCCTTATCCTTTAACATTCCGATAACTATTACGGGTTTTTTCGGCATACGCTTTATGACATCGGCAAGAGCGTGCATAGCTTCGGGATTGTGACAGCCGTCAAGGATAAACAGAGGGTCAAGATTGAGTATTTCCATTCTTGCGGGAACAACAGCGTTTTTAAGAGCCGCCTTGACATTATCCGAAAGCAACTCACTGAACCCCTGACGCTTAACCTGCTCTAATGCTTCAATAGCGGTCATAGCGTTGGAAATCTGATGTCTGCCTATCATCTTTGTGCTGTATTCCTTGCTCTTATAGATGAACTTATTGCCCCAGATATTTGTGCTCTTGATTTTAAGAGTGTTGATATCGGGGACGATGTATTCGCTGTCGTTTTTTGCGGCTGTCTGAATGATTACTGTCTGAGCCGCCTTGGGACAAAGAACCGATACGACAACGGGAACTTCGGGCTTGATTATTCCTGCCTTATGCTTTGCAATTTCGGGGATAGTTTCTCCGAGTATCGCGGTATGGTCGAGAGCAACGGAAGTTATAACAGAAACAAGAGGTTTTTCAATAATATTTGTTGAGTCTAAAAGTCCGCCGACACCTGTTTCAAGGCAGACTATATCGCACTTTTCTTCATAGAAATACTCAAAAGCAATAGCGTTTGAGATTTCAAACTGAGAATAGTCCTTGTTGTCTCCGCAAGCCTTTTCAACCGTTTCGCATATATCGGCAAGGCGTTTTTTTGGAATATTAACCCCGTTTATTCTTATGCGGTCCGTATATTCGATGACATAAGGGGAAGTAAATTCTCCCGTTTTATATCCCGATAATCTGCAAGCCTCGGCGCAGTAACGGGCAACAGAGCCTTTTCCGTTTGTTCCTGCAATATGGATACATTTAAGATGAGCCTGAGGATTGCCAAGCTCGTTCATAAGATACTGAAAACGGGAAAGGTCCTCAACAGGTTTACCCGATTTGGTAAAGCTGTTTATAAAATCCATCGCCATATCATATGTCAAACTCTGTCACCTCTGTGCAATTTAATTAAGAGCGCTTATAGACTGCTCGATTTTTGCCATCTTTTCCTGAGCTTTCAAAAGCTTTGCCTTTTCAGCTTCAATCTGCTGAGCGGGAGCCTTTGAGATAAATCCGGGGTTATTGAGCTTTCCGCTTGAAAAATCAATGTCCTTCTGAACAGAAGCCTTTTCTTTATTAAGACGGGCAAGTTCCTTTTCTTTATCGACAAGGTCTGTCAAAGGAATGAAAATTCTTGCCGAGTCGGTAACGCAGGTTACGGCATTGGGCATATCAAAGCTTTCTCCTATCGAGATTTCGCTTGCGGAAGCTAATTTTTCAAAGAACATCCTACCCATTGAGAATACTTCGTTCTCTTTTGTTTCGATGAAAATATGAGCCTTAACCGACGGAGGAACATTCATCTCTCCCCTGCGGTTACGGATAGCCTTGATAGCGTCTACAATTTTTTCAAACTTAGCTTCTTCATCGGCAAAGTCAAGCTTTTCATCATATACGGGGAAGGACGAAAGCATAATTGCTCCCTCGCCCTCGCAGAGAACCTGCCAGATTTCCTCGGTAATAAACGGCATAAAGGGGTGAAGAAGTTTGAGCATACCCTTCATTACCCATACAAGCACTTCCTGAGCTGTTCTTGCGGTTTCTCCGCCTGCCTGGATACGAGGCTTTGTAAGCTCGATATACCAGTCGCAGTAAACATCCCATATAAAGTCATAGACCTTTTGCTCCGCAACGCCTATTTCAAACGCTTCAAGGTTTTCGTTGACATCCTTTGCAAGACGGTTGAAACGGCTGATTATCCATTTATCTTCAATGTTGAGTTTTTCGGGAAGTCCCTCTGACTTAAAGTCGTCGGGGAGATTCATCATAATAAAGCGTGAAGCGTTCCATATCTTGTTGGCAAAGCCTCTTGCAGCCTTGACCTTATCCTCGATAAAACGCATATCGTTTCCGGGAGCGTTACCCGTTGCAAGCATAAATCTCAAAGCGTCGGCGCCGTATTCGTCGATAACAACAAGCGGATCGATACCGTTGCCCAAAGATTTTGACATCTTTCTGCCCTGAGCGTCACGAACAAGACCGTGAATGAGAACGGTATTGAAAGGTGCCTTGCCCATATGCTCAATACCGGAGAACATCATTCTTATTACCCAGAAGAAGATGATATCATAACCCGTAACAAGAGTTGATGTCGGATAGAAGTAGTCAAGGTCCGCTGTCCTTTCGGGCCAGCCGAGTGTTGAGAACGGCCAGAGTGCAGACGAGAACCAGGTGTCCAGGGTGTCGCTGTCTTGACGCATTGGCTTGCCGCACTTGGGGCACACCGCGCTGTCCTCTTTGGTGACAACCATTTCACCGCAGTCGTCGCAGTAGAATGCAGGTATCTGATGTCCCCACCATACCTGACGGGAAATACACCAGTCCTTGATGTTTTCAAGCCAGTGATAGTAGATTTTGTCAAATCGTTCGGGAACAAACTTTGTTTCGCCGCTTCTTACAGCTTCAATGGCAGGTCCTGCAAGAGGTTCCATCTTAACGAACCACTGAGTAGAAACCTTGGGTTCAACGGTTGTTCCGCAACGATAGCAGGTTCCGACATTATGGCTGTAATCCTCAACCTTGATAAGAGCGCCCTCTGCTTCAAGGTCCTTGACGATAGCCTCTCTCGCCTCGTATCTGTCCATACCTGCATATTTAGGATAATCGTCAACGATTTTTGCATCGTCGGTAAGAACATTGATAACGGGGAGCTTATGGCGAAGTCCGACTTCAAAGTCGTTGGGGTCGTGAGCGGGAGTGATTTTAACAACGCCCGTTCCGAAGTCCATTTCAACATAAGTATCGGCAACAATCGGGATTTCACGGTGAACGATAGGAAGAATAACGGTCTTGCCTACCATATCCTTATAGCGTTCATCATCGGGGTGAACGGCAACAGCGGTATCGCCGAGAAGTGTTTCAGGTCTTGTGGTTGCAAGCTCGATGTATCCGCTACCGTCCGAAAGAGGATAGCGAAGATGCCAGAAATGACCTGCCTGGTCCTCATAGTTTACCTCGGCGTCAGAGATAGATGTCTTGCAATGAGGACACCAGTTGATTATTCTTTCGCCTCTGTAAATAAGACCTTTATTATAAAGATTTACAAAAACTTCTCTTACAGCCTTGTTACAGCCTTCGTCCATTGTGAAGCGTTCTCTCGACCAGTCACAGGAAGAGCCTAACTTTTTGAGCTGTTCAACAATTCTTCCGCCGAACTTTTCTTTCCATGCCCATGCGCGTTCCATAAAGGCTTCTCTGCCTATCTGCTCTTTGGTAAGACCTTCCTCTGCCATTGCGGCAACAATCTTAGCCTCGGTAGCTATTGCGGCATGGTCTGTTCCGGGGAGCCACAATGCAGAATAGCCCGACATTCTCTTCCAGCGGATAAGAATATCCTGCAAGGTTTCATCAAGAGCGTGTCCCATGTGAAGCTGACCTGTTATATTCGGGGGAGGGATAACGATGGTATAGGGCTTCTTCTTGCTGTCAACCTCAGCCTTAAAGCACTCGTTATCCATCCAGTATTTATATATTTTGTCCTCTACCTCTTTTGGTTCATAGAGCTTTGAAAGTTCCTTCTTCATATCAGATACTCCTTAAAAAAATAAATCCAAATTACATTTTAGCATATATTTCGGTATATTGCAACATATTTTAATCTGAAATTTGAGATAAATTTATATTTCTGCCCTGAATATTTTCAATAAACATAGCAGGGTTTTCGGAATATATTCTTGCAACTTCTTCTGAATGTCCCACAAAGATATTCGGGCCGTATTTTGAGCGGATAATCTCTTCGACTTTCTTTGCGGTTTCAAGCTTTGCGCCGCAGTTTGCCGATACATATTTTCCGTTTTTGTCAAACATTCTGACCGAATATGCGGTCGTCGTTCCAGCAGGGATAATTCCGTAAATCCTATGATGCGTATTCTGTGTGAATATAAACGCCCAGACAAAATCCTCGGCCTTATAGACATTCATATTGCCAGAAAAGATTATGTACCTGTCACCGAAAATATTATTTGCTATATTTTTTGCATTTTCAATATCTTCTCCAAGTTCTTCTTCGCTGATTTCAGCCGCTTTAAGCTTTTTATAGAATTTTTTCGGCATTAAAAGTCCCTTGATAAGAAATACTATAAGAACAACTGCGGCGATTGACCCGAAAATAGCAAGCTTGATATAGGGATTTTCCCATTCCTGCTGTGGCTGATAATAGAAAACATAAGGCTCGGTATGTTCTTTATAATCCGTTATCCCGATAGTGTCAAACATCTCCGAATACCAGCCCATAAGCTCATTGTCAGCCTTATATACAGCCACTCGTGCGTGTCTGCCCTTTTTGAAAACGGGATATGACATTGTGCCGCTTTCATCATAGATATATTCATAAAGAGCGTCGGCGGCTTCTTCAAAATAGGGAACATAAGCATTGTCAACATAGACCATTGCATACTCCTCTGCACCAAAAGGAACGGCATAGTACCTTCCGTCATCGTCCTCGGCAAACCAGTCGATAACCGAATAAAAATCAAGCTCTAAAAGGTCTTCTGCATAAAAATAATCACCATAGGAAAGAACTTTGCTTTCTCTTTCTTCCACACTCATTTTTTCATAGGACGGTGCAAAAATATAGTGGTAAGAGTCATTGTCCACTAAGAAAAACAATGCCATTATAATCAATGCCATTACAACTCCTAATGTTATTGTATTCGTTGAGCGTTTCATTATCATTTTTTTCATAAAATTCACCCGTTATTCTTTATTTTTTCGACAACCTCGCTGTCAGGAGTTACATAAAGTGTTCTGTTGTTTGTAAATATCACCATACCTGGTTTTGCTCCGGCAGGTTTTTTGACATATCGCACCTCGACATAATCAACGGGAACCTGCGCCGAGTTTTTACCCTTGCTGTGAAAAGCTGCAAGAACAGCCGCCTCGGTAATTGTTCTTTCGGGAACGCTTTCTCCCCTTGCGCAGATGATTGTATGCGAACCGGGGATATCTTTTGTATGAAGCCAGATGTCTGTTTTTTCGGCGATTTTTAAAGTAAGCTTATCGTTTTGCTTATTGTTTCTGCCGACTAAAATGCGATAACCGTCCGATGATGTAAATTCCATCGGAGGAAGCTCCTTGGGAGGTTTCTGCTTTGCTCCCCTGATTCTCAGATACCCCTGCTCCGCAAGCTCCTGCTTTAAAAGAAGTACCTCGTTTTCGGTAGTTGAACGCATAAGAGCATCCTGAACGGTTTCGATGTAAAGAAGTTCATTTTCGCCTTTTTCAATAAGCTCTGCAAGCTTTTTTTCGGCGTTGACGGACTTGCGGTATTCGGAATAATATTTCTGCGCGTTCTGCGACGGCGAAAGCCTTTCGTCAAGCTTTACTTCAAGTTGCTTTCCGTCATCGTAATAGTTTTCAAGCAGAGCAGTTTTCTGCCCTTTTTGCAGACGATAGATATTTGCATTGATAAGGTCGCCTTTAAGCTTTAATTCGTCCTTATGGTCACATTCTCTGAGTTCTTCCCTTTGTGCATTGAGCTTTCTTGAGATACGCTCACAGGTGTTTGAAAGAAACTTTATCATATCGGAAGAACGCTGTTTCAGTCGGTTTGTGTTATCTCTTTCGGAATAAAATCTGTCAAGGGTTTCCCCCGCTGTCTGATATGTTTTCTTTGTCATCAAAGAGCCGTACTGATTTATATCGGTAAAACAGAAGTCTTTAAGGGACTTGTTTTCGTCCACAAGAACGGTAAAATCGCATCTGCCCGATAAAAGCTTTTCCCTCTCGGAGAAAATATAGGCGCAAAGCTTTTCAAAGGTATTATCGTCAAGCTCTTCAAGGGTAATATCTCTGCCTGCTGCTCTATCAACGCATTCTCTTGCAAATAACGGAGAAATACCCTCAAAGGTTGCAACAAGGCACTTTGCAAGGTCGTTGTTGCGGCAGGAGTAAAGCTTTTCTTTTATTTCTTCCTTTGAAGAATTCAGGAAAGAAATTTTATCGGGTTTTGTCGGCGCTTCATAATTCATTCCCGGCAGAACCATTCGTTCTCTTGACATTTCGGCGTCAACGCGCTTTATAGCGTCAATAATCCTTCCCTCGCCCGATATGAGAATGATATTCGAGTATTTTCCCATTATCTCAATTGCAACGGTAACTTTTACCATATCTCCGATTTCGTTCATTGCCTCAAAATCAAACCAGAGTATTCGTTCAAGACCGTCCTGTCTTATGTCCAAAAGCTTTCCTCCGCCGAGGTGCTTTCGCATCAGCATACAGAACATAGGCGGACTTTTCGGGTTTTCTGCCGATATATCAGTAAGATGCACCCTTGCGCAGTTTGCTCCTGCTGATAAAAGAAGCTTTTTTGTTCCTCCCTGAGCTCTGATAGCTATTATTATCTCATCTCTTGAAGGCTGATAAATCTTGTCAATTCTTCCGCCGATAAGGGGAGTAAGTTCTTGTCTTACTGCGTATAAAAACGCTCCGTCGAGTGCCATATATCCTCCGTAAAATTAAAATTCGTATTCAACAACATCAACGCTTTTCTCGGACTTTATAATTTCAACATCGGGAAAAGCGCGTGAAAGAAGGTCTGCAATATATTTTACCATAATTATCTCCGTATGAAAATGTCCGCAGTCATATAGCGAAAGACCGATATTCTTTGCGGCTATCCATCGGTCATGCTTTATATCTCCGCAAAAATATGCGTCAGCGCCCTTATCGGCGGCAAGCTTCATAAGAGAGCCTCCTCCGCCGGAACAATAGGCCATCTTGCTGATATTTTTTCTTCCCGGACAATACTTGACAACAGTACAGCCAAAGATTTCTTTCAGCATTTTTGCCGTTTCTTTTGGGGTAAAGCTTTTTCTTGATACGCATATTTTTCCGAAACCGTAGCCGTCACCCGTAACTTCAAGAATTTCAGTATCATCGCAAAGGTCAAACGGAGCCTTTAACATATCAAAAATAATATCGTTTATTCCGTCCTTTGCAACATCAAGACAGGTATGAGAACATATTGCGGATATACCGTATCTTGCAAGGTTATAAATGGGAGTATCCTTCCCTATTGAGCCAAATTCCTCATATCTGAAATTAAAAACGGGATGGTGAGATATTATAAGTTCGGCTTTTTTCTCTCTTGCTTCTTCTATAACATCGTTAGTTATATCAAGTGCGACAAGAGCTTTTGTGACGGTGTTTTCACGGTCGCCCACCAAAAGTCCCGAATTATCGTATTTATCCGCCTTGTCAAACGGTGCGGCTTTATCGAGTATATCGTATATTTCACCAACTGTCGTCATTTTTATCTTCCTTTCAGAAAATTCTCAAAAACTGCTTCTATTTCTTTATGTTCATTTAAAAAAACGCCTGCTTCGGATTTTTTCATTCCGTCGATTATTTTTTTCTCTTTTCTGAGAAAAAGCTCGGCATAAGCTCTGTTTTGCGGAATATTGCAATCTGAAATTTTGCCGAGCCATTTTTCTTCAAGTGATATATTCTGCCTGTTTTCTCCGCAAAACGAAACGCACATAACTGAGTATGCGTGATTTTTATCAACGGCACATTTTTCTTCTTTGATATAATATCCGTTTTTATACAATGCCTCTCTTAACACTTCGGGCTTTGTCATAGGTTGAAGAACAAGGTTGACATTATTTTTAAGCCATTCTGTTCTGAGGACAATATCGCGGATAAGTTCCCCACCCATTCCCGCTATGACTACATCGGTTATACCATCGGGAGAGATATTGTCAAGACCGTCGGACTTTATTATTTTTACTTTATCTTCAAGTGCATAATTTTCAACCGTCTGTTTTGCAAAATTAAGAGGACCGTCGGCGATATCGCAGGCTATTGCAGAAGAACACTTTCCGCCTTTTATAAGCTCTGCAACAAGATACGCGTGGTCTGTTCCGACATCGCATACTGTTCCTACTCCCGAAACAAGTTCAGCGCAAAGAGATAATCTTTCGTCAAGCATAATGTTCCCCCAAAAGACAGAATAAAAGGGCCCCCAAGGGGAGCCCCCTTTGCCATTTCGTAGGTTATATTACGAAATGCTCAAAGTTTGTGGCTCGGTACCGATAAAAACTTCTTTATCGGCAATACCCTAAGGGGAGCCCCCTCTTTAATTACTTGCCTGCTAAAAATGCGTTGATTTTCTCAACAAGCTCGTCTGCGTCAACTCCGTGGACCTCGCACGCCTGAGCTATTGATTCTCCTCTTGCAGAGGGGCAGCCGAGACAATGCATACCCATATCGAGAAAGAAAGGTGCAGTGTCCATATTCATATCAAGAACATCGCCGATGATTGAATCTTTTGTAATCTGTGCCATTTTAAAATCCTCCCGTTAAATATATTTAACATATATATTATACCACAAAATACACTTTTTTGCAAGAAAAAAATATCCTGCACAAATATTTGCGCAGGATATTCAGTCGCTTAGTTAATTAGCCCTGTTCCTTCTGCTTTGCAAAGCATTCGCTGCAATAAACAGGTCTGTCCTCACGGGGCTTGAAAGGAACCTTAGCTTCTCCTCCGCACGCTGCGCAGGTAGCTGTGAACATTTCTCTTTCGCCCTTAGCTGCATTCTTTCTTGCGTCACGGCAAGCCTTGCATCTCTGAGGCTCGTTTACAAAGCCTTTTTCTGCATAGAATTCCTGTTCGCCTGCTGTGAATACAAATTCAGCGCCGCATTCTTTGCATATGAGTGTCTTGTCTTCGTACATAGTGTTTCCCTCGCTTAAAAATATTTTTTGCCTCAGACGGACTTGCACCGACACCTTTGATGTAAAAAAACAACAACGCTCTGCAATTAAGCTATTTGGCCATATAAAACAGCAAAAATGCTGTTTATTTATCATTTTTGTCCGTCTTCCAAGCGGATTTAAGCTTTTTTCTTACTCTTTGAAGGGCATTATCAACTGTCTTCACGCTGAGCCCCAGAGAGTCAGCCATTTCTTCATAGCTCTCACCCTTTAAGAAAAGCCTGAAAACTTTCCTTTCCATATCAGAAAGCTCATCGGATATAACTCTCGCTATCTCCTCAGACAAAAGCTTAGAAAAAAATATGCTCTCGGGAGTATTGTTATCGGGTTCGCAGTCGTTTTCATCGTCAAGCACTTCTTCGCACTGCTTAGGCAATGCAGATATGACCTTATTCGCTATGCATCTGTTTGCGTAAGTGGGAAATGACGCGTTTTTATCGGGATTAAACGACCTGACAGCGCTTATAAGTCCTAAAAAGCCCTCCTGCATAAGATCGTCACGCTCAGTCGGAGAAACATTCATTGAAGCAGCTTTCATCCTGACAACAGAGGCGTATCTCGATATAATGACAGGAATCAGGTCTTCTCCTTTGCGGCAAAGGGCGACAAGCTGTTCATCCGTCATCGACGAATATTTCTTTTCCGACGCGGAATTATGCTGCATAATACACCCCTCAACAACAATGAAAACCCATCTTCTTAGTTATAATACTAACAGTTGTACATAAAAATGTCAAGATTTATTAACAAGATTTTACATTTATGACAAATTTCCGTCACAAAATATATCAAAAACAACAAAGAGTATGTCGAATAAACGAATACAGCCAATGCATCAGCAAAGGCTGTATGTAAAAATTATTCTGAATATTTTTCTCTGCCTGCGGAGAAAATGTCTCCCCCGTGACAATCATTAGCTACAATAAGCGGAAAATCGGATATTGTCAGCTTTTTTACCGATTCGCAACCGAGGTCCTCAAAAGCGATAACCTCACAGCTTTTGATACAATCCGCGGCAAGCGCACCCGCACCGCCTATTGCACAGAAATAAACCGCTTTATTTCTCACAACAGCGTCGCGAACTTCCGCCGAACGCTCACCCTTGCCTATCATAGCAAGAAGTCCCATATCAAGCAGCTTTGGAGCAAATTTATCCATTCTGCCTGATGTTGTCGGTCCGCAAGAACCTATAACCTTGCCTTCGGGCGCAGGAGTAGGACCTGCGTAATAAACCACTCCGCCGCTTATCTCAACGGGAAGAGACTTGCCTTCTTCAATAAGGGAGAAAAAGCGTTTGTGCGCGGCGTCCCTTGCGGTAAAAATCTCTCCGCTTAATGAGACCTTGTCGCCTATAACAAGCTTTTCTATGTTCTGTTTAAGCTCCGAAACGGTAAATTTATAATTTGACATCAGTTAGCTTTCCTTCTTTGCCTCTGCCTCAACAGCGTTGAGAAGGTCGCCAAGGTCACCGAGGTTAACAGCCGCCTTCTTGGGAGGTTCCTTTGCGGGAGCTTCCTTAGGAACAGAAGCGGATTTTACAGCTGATGTAAATGTGCCTGCGGCAATATTCTTCTGAGCGTCGCTGATAGTTGTCTTTGCAGACTCGATAGCAGTTGTGCTTTCCTTAGTGAAGGTTGCGATAGTTGTGTTAAGGCTTTCGATGTTTTCCATAAGGCGGTCAATATCACCCTTAACCTGAGCCTTTGTCTGGTTTGCAAGAGCCTTTACGCCTTCGCTTTCACGCTCTGCGTCATAGATAATTCTTGCAGCCTTGGTGTTAGCGTCGTTGATAACTTCCTCAGCAAGAGCCTTGGAATCGGACTCGATTTTCTTTGCGTTTTCTCTTGCCTGAGCTACAACAGCGTTTGCAGACTTCTGAGCTTCGATAAATACATTTGAAATATCGGCAGCGCTCGCTTCAAAATTATCCTTGGGAGCGTTTGCAAGCTTGTCGTTGAGTTCGTCAACCTGAGCCTTGAGCTTTGCGATTTCTTCATCCTTAGCCTTGATAACTTCTTCATTGCTCTGGATTGTGAGGTTAAGAGTATCAACCTTGGCTTTGAGTTCACCTGCTGCTGCTCTTTCTTTTGCAAGCAAAGCGTCAAGCTCGCCGTTGTTTGCTCCATTACCGTTTGCCTTTGCTTCCTGAAGTTCAGCCTCAAGCGAATAAATCTTTGTGTTCAGGCTGTCAACATAAGCAAGAACATCCTTCTTATCAAATCCGCCAAAGTTTACCGTTTTTAAGAAACCGGAATTTTCCATAAAAATACCTCCTGAAGATATATGTCGTTAAAAATTGCAAAACAGCAGTTTTAAACATAGGAAATAGCCGAATGGCTACACCATTACACAATGATTATATCACATTATTTTTAACATTTCAAGTAAAAGTACAAAAGAGCGCAGAGAAATTCCACGCTCTTATTTGTGCAAATTGTGCATTTTTTTGTTATTTGTTGTCGAGTATTTTAAATATATCAAACATTCCGTCATCGGGCGCAAGGTTGCTTTTAAGGTTGCCGTCGGAATTAAGAAGAGGATTGTCAATCTTGATAACATCGGGAGCGTCAAATCCTGCCGCAACGACAGTAATGAACATCTCATCCTGAAATTCTTCTTTGAACGAAGCACCGAAGATAACCTCAGCACCGTCCGCAGCGGCGTCTGTAATAAGCTTGGTAGCTGTATCAACATCTGAAGAAAGAACATCCTCGGACATAACGATATTGACAAGAACTCTTGTTGCTCCGCTGATAGAGGTTTCGAGCAGGGGGCTTGAAATAACTGCGTTTGCCGCCTCGGAAGCTTTATCCTTACCTGCGCCGTGACCTATTGCCATATGAGCGTAGCCTGCGTCCTTCATAATTGAAGAAACATCGGCAAAGTCAAGGTTGATAAAGCCGTTTTCTGTAATGAGGTCAGAAATGCTCTTTACGCCGGTTTTAAGAATATCATCGGCAAGAGCGAAGCTTTCTTTCATTGTAAGGGGCTTGTCACTTCCGAGAAGAAGCTTCTCGTTAGGGATAACGATAAGCGAGTCAACATGCTTTTTAAGTTCCTCAATGCCTGCCTCAGCCTGCTTCATTTTCTGTTCTCTTTCAAAAAGGAAAGGCTTTGTTACAACGGCAACAGTGAGAATTTCCATTTCTTTGGCAATTTCCGCAACGACGGGAGCGGCGCCTGTGCCTGTTCCTCCGCCCATTCCTGCGGTGATAAATACCATATTTGCGCCTTTAAGAGCTGCAGCTATTTCCTCACGGTTTTCCTGCGCGGAGCGTTCGCCGATTTCAGGCTTGTTTCCCGCTCCTCTTCCCTTTGTAAGCTTTGTTCCGATCTGAATCTTCGCTGTTGCCTTGGAACTTCTGAGCGCCATGGCATCGGTATTTACAGATATGTATTCAATGTCTTTGATTCCTGTCGATACCATGCAGTTAAGGGCGTTTCCGCCGCCGCCGCCGACACCGACAACCTTAATATTTACGACAGGCTCTGTTTCATTATCGATAGAAAAAGTTGCCATTATTACTTCCTCCCAAATTCTTTTGCAGAAATATATCTACATTCATACATTATATTAACACACTTTATAATTTATTGCAAGGATTTTTTTAAAAAAAGTTAAAAATGCCAGAAAGTCCCCAAAAATATTCTTCTGGGGACTCTGTATGCATATAATTATTGTACCGACGGAACTATTCCTACGGGAGGGAGCGATTCTGTCACGGCGGTTGTCGTTTCTGCCGTTGTTTCTTCGGGCGCTGTCGTTTCGGGCGGAGCTGTTGTTTCGGCAGGTTCTTCGCCCTGATTATTCGTATCTCCAGTTGTTTCCGTATCGGGTGAGGTTTCGGGTGCAGTTGTTTCGGGAACTTCCTCAACAAAAGAAGCTTCGTTGGAGTTATTGCCTTTCATATAAAGCTTTCCTCGTTTATTTATGCTGATTTTTTCGTTAACAAGCATATACGAAAATCTGAGCTTATACGCAAGGTCGTTCTGGCTTCCGAGCTCAACCGTTATTCTGTCGTCGTATACAACGCTGAGATTATATCGGTCAGAAATATCGATAAGAGTGATTTTTTCGATAACGCCCTCTGTCATCATTGTTTCTATGAGAAAATAGAATGCTTTTTCTTTTTCTTCATCTTCACACTTTATGAAAGAGCCCGGTTCGGAATTTATCGTTTCACAGCCTTTGATAATGGGATAATCCTTTGCCGCCGTCTGCAAAAAAGAGAGTATTTTTCCGTTGCGGCTTATAAGAAGATAGCCTGAACCGTATTCGACATTTGCAAATTCTACCGACGGCGTCACCGTTATTTCAACCTTATCGGGAAACTTTTTTGAAACAGTTGCCGTATCAATATATACAAGCGATTTGAGAATACTGTTTTCCGCTTTCGATGAATTGAGCCTTACAAGATTATCGCCGTTTTTAATCCTGCTCGCCGCAATTATTTCGGA